>CAXSHC010000394.1:0-2528 GCA_964236745.1 uncultured Acetobacteraceae bacterium | reverse complement strand
GTTCACCTCGCCGCAGCCATGATCTGGCTACGCTGAATGTCGATCCGGCCTAGTTTTTCCGGGCGATCTCTCGCGCCGGGTGCTCTTCGCCAAGCTGCTGAAAGGCTTTCAGGGTGGTCAGTATGACACGAGCCTCGAGCAACATCCGTTCGTGAGCGGCACGTTCCGGCCAAGCAATCAGTGATTTGTGCCTGGCGATGCGTTGTCCATTTTGAGAAACGTGACGTTGGCACTGCTCGGGCGGCGTCTCGGTCATGGCTTCCCCGACGCCCTCAACCAGTTTCCTCGGTTCGGCACTGCCATGTCGCCAACGGAAGGTCCTGACGCCAGTCCGGGCCCTCGGCGTGACGCTTCATGTCGTCGACCTCCTGATCGGCCGGCGCCCAAGGGAGGTGAAGAACCGTAGCAGGTAGCCATCGGGATCAGCCACGACGAATTGCCGGTTTCCAGCTTCCGTTCGGCTTCGCCGATACCAACGATCTTCCAAGGGAATGACGACGCCCAGGCTCGAACGTTGCACGTCGGCGCACAGGGCATCGACGTCGGCGACCTCGATCTGCAGGTTGATCCCCCGGCCGAACGGGTGTTCCAGGGGAGCCGTGTGGAAGCGCCGGCTCGGTCCGGCAGCTTCTTCCAGCATGAGGTGAACGCTTTCCCGGATCAGGTAAAACGCTCTTCAGGGCGGCTTGCGTGACAGCTGAAACCGAGCACCCTGGTGTACACGGCCAGCGAGCGGTCCAGGTCGGCAACGTCGAGCTCGGGAACGAGGGGCGGCGGCGTATATGGCATTCCTCACCATAGCGACGCATCCACCAGTCACGAGCACTGTCTCCGGGCAGCTTGACCTCCGAGAATGTGCTTCCCCATTGCGGTTCGGCTTCATCCCCAACGTCGACGGCGGATGCTGCGGTGACTGTTTCCGGTCCGCGCTGCTTCAACAACGCTGGCCGGCCGGACTGAGACGGCGGCAGGGCAGGACCGCGGCTAACCATTGATGAAGCCGATCATTTCCAGCAGAATGATAGGAGATCCTTGCGCCGGCTGGCAATGGAGCATCCCGATGGCACAACAGCACCTGACCGGCTTGTCGCTGCGCGACCTCGACTATGCGATGGCGGTCGCCGAACAGGCGCATTTCAGTCGTGCCGCCGAGCAGTGCGGCGTCAGCCAGCCTGGCCTGAGCGAACAGATACGCAAGCTGGAAGCGATCCTGGGCACCAGGCTGTTCGAGCGTGGCCGTGGCGGCGTCAGCCCCACCGCGTCGGGCCAGATCCTGCTCCGGCAGATCGCGGTGGTGGTGCGCGAGGCCCGCTCGCTCCTGGAGATGGCGCACAGCCAGGCCGGCGCCCTGAACGGACCGATCGACCTCGGCGTGATCCCGACGCTCGGGCCCTACTACGTGCCGCTGGTGCTGCGCGACCTGCGCGCGCAGTTCCCCGAGCTGGTGCTCCGGCTGCAGGAGAACCAGACCACGGCGCTGCTGGACGCGCTGGCCCGCTTCACCCTGGACGCGGCACTGGTGGCCCTGCCCGTGGAAGGGGACGGGCTCGCTACCCGGCCGCTGTTCTTCGAGCCGTTCCGCGTGCTGCTGCCGGTGGGCCACCCGCTCTCGAACAACGACGAGGTGGCGCTGTCCGCGCTCGGCGCGGACGACCTGCTTCTGCTGGAGGAAGGTCACTGCCTGCGTGACCAGGCGATGTCGTTGTGCCACGTGCCCGACGGCGCACGGTCTGGCCGCCGCGCCCCTCGCACCGCCACCAGCCTGGAGATGCTCCGGCACATGGTCGCGGCCGGGGAAGGCTATGCGCTGATGCCGTTTCTGGCCACGCGGGAAACCTCCGAGCTTAGCGGCCTCGTGCGGCTGCGCCCGGTTCTGCGTTCGCCGCAGGCACCTTGCGCCGGCCGCACGATCGGCCTGGTCTGGCGAGCCACCGATCCGCGTGGCCCAGATTTCGACCAGCTCGCCACGCTGCTGCACCGGAACGCGCCGCCCGAGATGCAGCCCGTATCGGAATGAAGCTGGCTGGCTTGCAGCCAGGCCGGCTCAGCCAGGAAGGAAATGCCCCGTCTGATCGAGACGGCTTCCGACCCGATATCAGGCCGCGGCGCACGTCGTCCCGCTGCAGGCTGCCGGTAGCAGGAAGGCGGCCGATCCGTTCCACGCCGTGGATGAGAAGCCCCTGCTCGACGATGCGGTGGCGACGCGCGGACTCTCGACAAGGTGCAACCCCGGCTTGTTCAACCGGATCACCCCGCATGATCGTCGGCGGCACTCTTGTCGTACGAGTCGGTCTCCCTGCGGGCGGGTGACGATTCCGGCATGAGGCCACGTCCGCACCGGTCAGGCGCTGGCATGGCAGCCACCTCCGGTCCTACGATAATCGTCAACCCGGCAACGCGATCGCCGAGACCGGGGACCTGGACAAGGAAACCTCGATGTCAGGCGCCAAGGCACTGGACCCGCAGCAGCAGGTGCTGATGGACCGGGCGGTCAACCACCTCGTGACCCATCACAGCCCCAGCGGTCA
>CAXSHC010000393.1:0-2534 GCA_964236745.1 uncultured Acetobacteraceae bacterium | reverse complement strand
GAGAGCCTTGGCGCGTTCGAGGAAACCGCGCTGTCCGAGGCCGACGCATGGGAAGCGAACGCCGACCTCGCGGGCGAGGGGGCATAGCCATGGGCACCGACTACGTCGACCAGGTTGCCGGCGCGATCATCAAGCAGCTCCAGGAGGGCACCGCCCCCTGGCAGAAGCCGTGGAAGCCGGGCGAGCGGTTCATGCCGTACAACCCGACCACCGGGAACGAATACCGCGGCGCCAACGCGCTGTGGCTGATGAGCCAGTCCGAGAGCAAGGGCTTCGGGGACGCCAGGTGGATGACCTACCGGCAGGCCCAGGAACAGGACGCCCAGGTGACAAAGGGCCAGAAGGGCACTGCCATCCAGTATTGGAAATGGCAGGGCCTGGAGCCGGTGAAGGACGCCAGCGGCAAGCCCGTGCTCGACCAGGAGGGCGAACCCGTCAAGCGGGTGGTGCGCTACGAGCGCCCGCGGGTGTGGTCGGCGGTGGTGTTCAACGCCCAGCAGATTGACGGCCTGCCGCCCGCGCCCGACCGGCCGGCAATGCCCGAGTGGCAGCGGCACGAGAAGGCCGAGGCGATCATGGCCAACTCCGGCGTCCCTGTGCTGCACGCGCCGGGCGACCGGGCGTTCTACCGGCTGTCCGAGGACAAGATCACGCTGCCCGAGCGCGGCCAGTTTGCCAGCGCGGACCGCTACTATGCGACGGCGCTGCACGAGCTGGGGCACGCCACCGGCCATCCCTCGCGCCTCGCCCGCGACATGGCGCATCCGTTCGGGTCCGAGGGCTACGCACGCGAGGAACTGCGCGCGGAAATCGGCTCCATGATGCTCGGGGAGCAGCTTGGCATCGGCCACGATCCCAGCCAGCACGTCGCCTACGTGGGGAGCTGGATCAAGGCGCTGCAGCAGGACCCGCGCGAGGTGTTCCGGGCCGCGGCCGACGCCGAGAAGATCACCAAGATGGTCCGGTCGTTCGAGCTGGTGCAGGAGCAAGAGGCGCCCGACCAGGTGCGCGATGCCGAAGCAGAACGGGCGCGGCTCACGACACCCGGCCGCATGATCCCGTGGCAGCGCCCGGATCTGGCGCCGGCCGCCGGCCCCGCCCAGCCGCCCAGCCACTACGCCGGCATGATCGGCGCCAGCACAGACCATCTGCCACCCGCCATCCGCCACGACGCGGTGGCGCGCATGGTGGACTTCGCTGCGCCGGACATCGTGCTCGCTAGCGAAAGGCCCGGGATGCGGGACTATCACCGCGGCATCGCGGTTGGCGGGCTTGGCCAGGTCACTCCCGACACCGTGGCGGACCTCTACGCCAAGCGCAGCATCCGCCAGGGCGATGCGGAGCGGTTCATGGCCGACAGCGTCACTTTGGCCGATTGGGGACGTGGGCGAGCCCGCGCTGCCGGTCTGGCAGCCGGCGAAGCGGATCAGGCCGCCGAGCTGTCAAACACCCTGCGCAGCGTCCAGTGGGGCGCCGGCCACCCGGACGCCAACGACGGAACCAGGTTCGATGCGGCGGGGCGCGAGGCGGCTTCACGGGCCGCCGTTGCCTTTGCCGATAGGGGGCCGGTGCAGGCAGCGATCGCGTCTCTCATTGCCGACGTGGAGGTGCCGCCAGGTTCCGCGCTCAACTTCTTCATGGGGCCGTCCTACCTGCGCGACGCCGAGCGGGTGAATGGAACGCAGACCAGCGGCGTCGACCGGGCGGACCCCGGCGCCGGCCTTATCGCACCCCGGGAACAGGAGACGCAGTCGGACCAGCAGCAGGACACTCCCGCCGAGACTGCGCAGATCCCCACCATGATCCGAGCAAGCAGCCCGACGCTTGAGCCGCCGACCACCGAGCGGACCTACATCGCCGTGCCCTACGCGGAGAAGGACGACGCCAAGCAGCTCGGCGCGAAGTGGGACCGGGCGGAGAAGTCGTGGTTCGTCCCGGCCGGCGTCGACACCGAAGCCTTCGCGCAGTGGATGCCGGCGAAGGGCTCCGTCCACATCGCAGTGGACGCCGACCCGGTGGAGCAGTTCGCCCAGGCGCTCCGCGACGCCGGCTTGAAGGTGAACGGCGCCCCGAAGATGGACGGCGAGCTGCACCGCGTCCCGGTGGAGGGTGATGGCACCCGCGAGCGCAGCGGTGCCTACAAAGGCCACCTCGACGGGCGCCCGGCCGGCTTCATCCAGAACCACAAGACCGGCGCGCGCGAGAACTGGAAGGCCACCGGACAGGCGGCGTCGGCACTCACGGTGCAGGACCGGGCGCAGATGGCCGCGGACGCCGCCCAAAAGCGCCACGACCGGGCGCATGTCCGCGAGCAGCAGGCCGAGCGCACGGCGCAGCAGGTGGACGCTATGTGGGCGGCGGCAACGCCGGTCCAGGCGCATCCCTACCTCGCGGACAAGGGCGTGCAGGACCATGGGCTGCGGCAGGGTGCGCCGGGGCAGACCGTCACCGTGAAGGGTGCCGACGACCGGCCGCGGGAGATGAGCGTTGCCGGGCAGCTTTTTGTCCCGGTGGCGGAAGAGGCCGGCAAGCTG
>CAXSHC010000392.1:1008-2569 GCA_964236745.1 uncultured Acetobacteraceae bacterium | reverse complement strand
CCACACGGCGTTGAGCCGCACGGACGGTGATGCCTCGTCGGCCAAGGGGCGGAACACGACCGCGGGGAAGTGCAGGCGGGCCGCGGTCTCCGGAACGAGGGCCGCGCCGAAGCCTGCATCCACCAGCGCCAGCATCGAGTGGATCTGGCCGACCTGCTCGACGACCTTCGGTTGCACCTGGTGTTCGTCGAGCAGCGCGGTGATGAGGTCGTGGAAATAGAGCGCGTTGTCGGGGGAGTACATGATGAAGGGACGGTCCTGCAGCCCGGAGAGCGGTAGGGCGTCCGGCGCGGAGGCAGCCTCGCCTTCAGGCAGCGCCACGACCATGACTTCGGTCGCATATTCGCGGACGGCGAAGCGGCGCAGCTCCACCGACGGGCGCATGAAGCCGAGGTCGAGCACGCCGCTGTGGAGCGCTTCGATCTGCAGCCGCGTGACCATCTCACGCAGCACGAGATCGACATCCGGCATGATGGAGCGGAGCTGCCGGATAAGGGCCGGCAGCATCCCGTAGCCGGACGCCGCGGTGAAGCCGATCCGCAGCGTGCCCGCTTCCCCGCGCCAGACACGCCGGGTCCATTTCATGGCGCTCTCGCTGAGGCGCAGGATCCGCTTGGCCTCGGGGAGAAACACGCGGCCGGCCGGCGTGAGGCGCACGGACCGGCTCGTGCGGTCGAACAAAGGCACGCCAACCTCGCGCTCGAGCAGCTGGATCTGCCGGCTGAGCGGGGGCTGGGTCATGTTCAGCTGGGTGGCCGCCTGGCCGAAATGCAGGTGATCGGCCACTGCGACGAAGCACCGAAGTTGATGGAACTCGAACATCGATCCAATCCCAGCATCGATCAAGTCAGTCTTTGACTTAGCCAACATCGACCTGCACCGCTAGGACGAGAGGGAAGGCGCTACCGCCCACCAGCAAGCGCGTGACGATCCCAAGCCCCGAGCCTAATGAAATCCAGGATGAGCAGGATGACGCCGACCGAGATGGCGCGCGCCGTGGGCGCCGGACTGCTCACCTTTCCGGTCACGCCTTTCGACGCGGAACACCGACTGGATGAGGCGAAACTTCGCGAGCAATGCGCGTGGATGCTCAGCCACGAAGTGGTCGCCTTGTTCGCGGCCGGAGGCACCGGAGAGTTCTTCTCCCTGACGGCGGGCGAGGTCGAGCGGGTGGTCCGCGCAGCCGTCGAGACGACGGCCGGCAAGGTCCCGGTGATCGCCGGCTGCGGCTATGGCACGGCGATGGCGATCGAGCTTGCACAGAGCGCCGAGCGGGCGGGGGCCGACGGCATCCTCCTCCTGCCGCCCTACCTGATGGAGGCCAAGCAGGAGGGGCTCGCAGCCCATATCGAGGCGGTGTGCAAATCGGTGTCGATCGGAGTGATCCAGTACAATCGCGGCAATGCGGTGCTACATGAGACCGGGCTCGCGCGCCTGGCCGATCGCTGCCCGAACCTGGTGGGCTTCAAGGACGGCGTCGGTGACCTCGAGCTGATGATGCGGGTCTATGCGAAGCTGGGTGACCGGCTGACCTATATCGGCGGCCTGCCGACGGCCGAGA
>CAXSHC010000392.1:0-998 GCA_964236745.1 uncultured Acetobacteraceae bacterium | reverse complement strand
AGACCTTCGCGATGCCGTATCACGAGATGGGCGTTACCACCTACTCGTCGGCGATCTACAATTTCATGCCGGAATGGGCGGTCACGTTCTATCGCGCGGTCCGCGCGCGTGACCACGCGACGGTGCTGCGTGAGCTCCGCGAGTTCGTGCTCCCCTACATCGCATTGCGCGACCGGGGGAGAGGCTACGCGGTCTCGATCGTCAAGGCCGGACTGAACGTCATCGGTCGCCCCGCAGGTCCGGTGCGGCTGCCGCTGACGGAACTCACGGCGTCGGAACACGACGAGCTCGCAGCGCTCATCAAGAGTGCCAACGCACGGCTCTCCGAGCCCGCGCGCCGCACCTGATGCCCGGCGCGTACTGACGCGCGGAACGCCACGTCCTGAATGCCGCGGAAGAACGGCAACCTCGAACGGTGCGGGAGAGGAACACATGACCACCAGCACACCCGCTTCACGGCCGGGCGGAAGCCATGTCCGCTTCTGGGTTCTCGCGATGCTGTTCGTGATGACCACCATCAACTACGCCGACCGCTCGTCGCTGGCTGTGGCGAGCCCGGCACTCCGCAAGAGCCTCGGCATCGATTCCGTGCAGCTCGGCTACATCTTCTCGGCTTTCGGCTGGAGCTACGTCGCCGCCCAACTGCCAGGCGGTGCGCTGCTCGACAGGTTCGGATCTCGTCGGGTCTATCTGGCCTCGATTTTCACATGGTCGAGCAGCATTCTGCTTGTGGGCGCGGTCAGCCTGCTCACCTCCAGCTGGGCCGCGGTCGCGCTGTTCGCGCTCTGGCTCGTGTTGGGTGCGGTGGAAGCGCCGTCCTTCCCTGCCAACGCACGCTTGGTCGCCGCCTGGTTCCCCGATCGCGAGCGCGGCACCGCGAGTGCCGTCTTCAATGCCGCGCAATACGCGGCCCTGATCGTATTCGCGCCCCTGATGGGCTGGATCGTGCAGCATTTCGGCTGGCGCGACGTCTTTCTCACGATGGGTGTCGTAGGGGT
>CAXSHC010000391.1:0-2570 GCA_964236745.1 uncultured Acetobacteraceae bacterium | reverse complement strand
AGGTCGCGCGCGTCGATGTAGCTCCAGGCGATGCGCTTGCGGAAGCCGGGCTTGGCGAACCAGCCTGGGAACAGCGCGTACTCGTCCGGTTCGATCACGTTGCCGATTCGAAGCGCGTAGATGTCGGTGCCGGTGCGGAGCGCGAAGGCTTCGGCGGTGCGCTCGTTGCAGATCTTCGAGGTGGCGTAGCTGTCCATCGGCTTCACCGGATACTCCTCGTCGAGCGGGAAGTACTCCGGGTCGCGGTGGCCGTGCGCGAACACGATGCCGTAGGTGGTCTCGCTGGAGGCGATGATCACCTTGGGGATGCCGAGCTTGGTCGCCGCGTCGAGCACGTTGTAGGTGCCCATCACGTTGATGCGGTAAACCTCGTTGTCCGGTGTGAGCATGATGCGCGGGATCGCCGCGAAATGCACCACCGCGTCGAACTTGGTCGGGCTCAGGTCCTCGTCGAACTCGTGCAGGCCGACATAGGACGAGAACGCGTTGAACACCTGGCCCGCATCGGTGATGTCGGTGATCAGGGTCCGCACCCGTGGGTTGTCGAGCGGCTTGGTGTCGATGTTGAGGATGTCGTAGCCCTGGTCGAGCAGATACTGCACCACGTGCCGGCCGGCCTTGCCGCTGCCGCCGGTGAAGAGGATGCGCTTCATACGATGATGTTCCTAGCCGTTGTCAGAACTTGTTGTTCGCCAAAACTTGCTGTTCGCCAGAACCTGTTGTCCGTCAGAACTTGTATTGGTCGATGTTGGCCGCGTTGAAGATCAGCGGCGTGCTGAACACGATCACCCCGTCCTTGGCGGTGAAGCTGCCGAGGTCGCCGGCGGTGAAGCTGCCGTTGCGCTGGATCGCGTTGTTGGCCGCAAGCCGGGCCACGTACATCACCAGCTCGCCTTCCTTCACCTCGTCCCAGAGCGGGCTTTCCTTGATGATGCCGGACTTCACGTATTGACGGATCGCGTCCGGGTCGCTGCAGCCGCTGACCACCACCTTGCCGCCGCGCCCGAGCTTCTCCACGGCCGCCGCGGCTCCCACCTCGGCCGCGCCGTCCGGGGCGATGATGCCGGTCACGTCGGGGTTCGCCTGCAAGATGTTGAGGCCGGCGGTCAGCGACTGCGATGGGCTGGACTGGCCGTACTGGGTGGTGACGATCTTCATCTTCGGATAGGTCGCGGTCATGTAGGCGGTCAGCGCCTTGATCCACTCGTTCTGGATCGTGGCGTCGGGCGTGGAGGACAGGATCGCGATCTTGGCGTCCGGCTTGATGTACTTCGCCACCGATTCCACCAGCGCCTTGCCGAACGCGGCGTAGTCGGTGTTCTGGATAAAGAAGTCGCGCGCGTCGGCGGACACGTCGCTGTCATAGGACACCACCTTGATGCCCTGCTTGCGCGCACGCCGCAGCGCCGGCGCCAGCTGCGTCGGGTTGTTCGACGTGGTGGTGATGACGTTGAACCGGCGCGCGATCAGGCTGTTGAACACGTCCACCTGGCCCTGCGCCGAGGCCGTCACCGGGCCGGTGTACAGGAAGTCGATGTTCAGCGCCTTGGCGGCTTTCTGCGCGCCCTGCTCGTTGGCCTTGAACACCGACAGCCCCACCAGCTTGGGCACCATCGCCACCTTGATGCGCTTGGAGGTGTCGATGTCGGCGGCGTGGGCGGCAAGCGCCGTGCCGAGCAGCAGCGGCAGGGCGGCAAGGGCGGCGCGAAGGGTTCTGCTGGTCATGGCGGTCCGTTTCCGTTGCTTGGTTCTTGGGGTCTGGTCAGGTCGTCGCGGCCGGGCGGCGGCGCAGCCGTCGCAGCAGGGTCGCAAGGCCGGTGCCCCGGCCGGCGAACAGGTTCTTCAGCGCGATGGCGCCGAGCAGGATCGCACCGGTCACCATGGTGGTCACCATGTCGGAGAAGCCGGCGATCAGCATGCCCTGGCGCAGCATGCCGAGCAGCAGCACCGCGATCACCACGCCGGCGATGCTGCCGTCGCCGCCGAAGATGCTGACCCCGCCCAGCACCACCGTGGTGATGGTGCTCAAAAGCAGGATGCCGCCCATGTCGGGCCGCACCGCGCTGTAGTACGCCGCCAGCACGATGCCGGCGAGCCCGGCCATGGTGCCGCTGATCACGTAGGACAGGGTGACGATGCGGTCGACGCGTATGCCGGCATAGCGCGCCGCCTCGGTGTTGAAGCCGATCGTCACCACCTTGCGGCCGAACGCGGAGCGCGAGATCAAGGCCGAGAACAACGCGGCCAGCACGCCGAACAGCACGATCTGGTAGGGCAGGATGCCGCCGATGGCGCCGGTGCCGAGCTTGTTGAAGCTGTCGGGGAAGCCGGAAGGCGGGTTGTCGCCGGCCAGCGCCGTGGCGATGCTGCCGTAGATGAAGCTGGTGGCCAGCGTGGCGATCAGTGGCTCGGTGCGCAGCCGGGTGATGATCAGCCCGTTCACGAGGCCGAGCACGGCGCCCGACAGCACGCCGACCGCGGTGGCGATCCAGATCGACAGGTGCAACCCGCTCCACAGCTCCGCCATCACGATCGCCGCCAGGCTCGCGGTGGTGCCGACCGACAGGTCG
>CAXSHC010000390.1:0-2578 GCA_964236745.1 uncultured Acetobacteraceae bacterium | reverse complement strand
ATAGAAGTACTGCGCGATGAGGCGGACGATCCGGATCACCTCGCGCTCCCAGGAGGCCAGCAGCGGCGCGTTCTTTTCCAGGAAATAAAGAACGTTCTCCTCCGGCAGGCCGAGCCGGCGACGACGTTCCGCCGTTGTGTCGGCCCCCTTCTCCACCCTGGTTCCGGGGACCGTGCGCCACAAGTCGTTGAACACGCGGTCCTCGTGCTGGCGCCGGTCCCGCTCGCGCTGTTGCTCGGCCTTGAGGTCCACGACCCGCGCGCCGCTGTGCCGGTGCACGCCCTGGTTCTGCAGCGCGTGTGCCGCGTCGAGAACGCGTTCGACCGCGTGCACGCCGTGCCGATCCTCGCACTGCGCGATGAAGCCGCGGGCGAACTCAAGGTAGTCGAGGATGCCGGACGGCGCCGTCCACTCGCGGAACAAGCGGTTGTTCTTGAAGAAGTGGTTGTGGCCGAACGCGGCGTGCGCGATCACCAGCGCCTGCATGGTGGCGCTGTTCTCCTCCATCAGGTAGCTGATGCAGGGATCGGAGTTGATCACCACCTCGTAGGCCAGGCCCATCAGGCCGCGCTTGTAGGCGTTCTCGTGGGACACGAAGCGTTTGCCGAACGACCAGTGCTTGTAGATCAGCGGCATGCCATGGGAGGTGTACACGTCGAGCATCTGCTCGGCGGTGATGACCTCAATGCGGTTCGGGTAGACGTCGAGCTTGAGCTCGTCGAGCGCGATCCGCTCGATGGCGTCGTAGGACCGTCGCAGGATGTCGAAGTTCCACTCCGAGCCGCTGTAGAGCAGCCCTGCCGGCGGGACGGCGGCTGAGCCGATGGCGTCGAGCGGGCTCATAGGCTCCCTCCCCTCAAGCGGTTTCGGGCTTCTTGCTGAACAGGTCGCGGAACACCGGAAAGATGTCCCGCTTGTCGCCGACCTGCCGCATCACCAGGCGATCGTTGACGTCGGCCACGCCGCGATAGCCGCGCCACAGGTCGGTCTCGCCCCGGATCACCGCGCCCGAGCCCACGATCTCGATATAGGCGTAATACTGCACGAGCGGCAGGATCTGCTCGCGCAACAGCGTGCAGGATTTCGGCGTGTCGCTGCCTGAGTTGTCGCCGTCCGACGCCTGCGCCACGTAGATGTTCCAGCTGTCGGCCGGATAGCGCTCGGACTGCACCCGGATCAGTTCCACGAGAGCGGACGACACGATGGTGCCGCCGGTGCGCGGGTCGTGGAAGAAGGCGTCCTCGTCAACTTCCTCCGCCACCTCCGAATGGCGGATGAACACGAGGTCGACCCGCTTGTAGCGACGTTCGAGGAAGACGTGGAGCAGCAGGAAGAAGCGTTTGGCGAGGTCCTTCATCCGCTCGGTCATGGAGCCGGACACATCCATCAGGCAAAACATGACTGCGCGCGTGGTCGGCTTCGGCGTCACGGTGAAGCGGCGGTAGCGCATATCCACCGGATCGATCCAGGGCACCCGGTTCATCCGGCGCAGCGCGATATGGAGCTCCGAGCGCAGCGCGTGGAGCGCAACCGGGTCGCCGCCTTCCTGCTCCAGAACGGCGATGCGGGCTTCCAGCTCCGCGATGACGTCCGGTTTAGGACGACGCAGGCCGATCCGGCGCGCCATCGAGTGACGCATAGTACGGCTGAGATCGAGCTGCGATGGCGAGCCGTCGCTGCTGAGCCCAGCCCTGCTGACGCTGGTGCTGTCGGTGCTGGAAATCTGCCGCTTCACCAAGTCAGGCAGCGCCAGGTCGTCGAAGAAAGCGTCCAGGAACTCGTCGCGGCTAAGGATGAAACGGAAGCCGTCCTCCCCGCCCCCACCCTCTCCGGCCTCTCCTGCACCGCCGCCCTTCCCCTTGGCGGACGGCGGGCGTTGCAGGCGGTCTCCCGGCGAGAACACCTTGTTCCCAGACAGGACGACGTCGCGCACGCCGGAGGAGAACACGCGGTTCAGGCTGGGCTCGTGCAGGGCATCGGACGGGATCGAGATCGACCGTTCCTGCCCGACCTCGCGCAGCTTGCCGGACGCGACCGCATCCCGCGCCGCGCGTTGCACCGCTTCTCTTGCCCGGACCAGGACGCGCCTACGGTTCTCCAGGTTCTTGCCGTGCGGGTTGGGTCGGCGGTCGATGATGTCCACGCGTCAGGCCGTCCGCTCGTCAGGCCGACTGCTTGACGCGCATGTACCACTCGACCAGACGCCGCACCTGCCGCTCGGTATAGCCACGTGCCACCATGCGCTCGACGAACTGGCCATGCTTGGTCTCGGTGTCGCCGTCCTTCTTGGAGCCGAAGCTGATCACCGGCAGCAAGTCCTCCACCTGGCTGAACATCCGCTTCTCGATCACGTCACGGATCTTCTCGTAGGAGTTCCAGGATGGGTTGTGTCCGGCGTTGTTGGCGCGCGAGCGGAGCGAGAACTTCACCACCTCGTTGCGGAAGTCCTTCGGATTGGCGATCCCGGCCGGCTTCTCGATCTTGGTCAGCTCGGCGTTCAACAGGTCCCGGCTCATCATCTGGCCGGTGTCGGGATCCTTGAAATCCTGATCCTCGATCCACGCGTCGGCGTAGTCGA
>CAXSHC010000389.1:0-2581 GCA_964236745.1 uncultured Acetobacteraceae bacterium | reverse complement strand
CGAGGCACACATCGGCCTGGTGGACCGGCTGTTCTCCCGCGTCGGCGCGTCCGACGACCTGGCCCGTGGCCGGTCCACCTTCATGGTCGAGATGACCGAGACCGCCTCGATCCTGAACGGCGCCGGCCCGCGCTCCCTGGTGGTGGTGGACGAGATCGGCCGCGGCACCTCCACCTTGGACGGGCTGGCGATCGCTTGGTCGGTGCTGGAGTCGCTGCACGGTGCGCAGCGCTGCCGCACCATCTTCGCCACCCACTTCCACGAGCTGGGCCAGCTCGCCGAGACCCTGCCGGGCTTGTGTCCGCACACCATGAGCGTGCGCGAATGGAAGGGACAGGTGGTGTTCCGGCACGAGGTGGTCCCGGGGGTCGCCGGACGCTCCTGGGGTGTGCATGTGGCGAGACTTGCGGGCGTGCCGGAGCCGGTGGTGCGCCGCGCCGCCCGCCTGCTCGCCAGCCTGGAACGGGCGCGCGCCGACGTGGCAGCACCCTTGCCTTTGTTCGCCGCCCCCGCCGCCGCCGATGAGGAGCCGGTTCCGGCGCCCCCTGCGACGGTCGCCCTGCCGCCTGCGCTGCCACCTGCGCTGGTCGAGGCCATGACCGCGCTCGACCCCGATCGGCTCAGCCCGCGCGAAGCGCTGGACGCGCTCTACCGCCTGCAAACGATCTTTGCTGCGCTGCACGATGTTGCTGTCACACAGGATGCCGACGCGCTAGATTGACGTCCTCATGCTGACACGCCCCGTACCGTCCCTGGATCCCGAGGAGGCCGCCCGCACCCTGGCCTCGGCGCTGGCCAGGCCCGCGGATGCGGGGCCGACCCCGCGCGCCGCGGCGCTGGCCGTGTTCCGGCGCCACCTGGCCCGGATCCAGGAGCGCGTGCGCGAGGGCTTCGAGCAGCACCGACTCGATGGCGAGGGTGCGGCCCACGCGCTCGCCACCCTCACCGACGGGCTGATACGCGCCCTGCACGACTTCACCCTGGGCGACGCGCTGCAGGAGCCGCTCGCGGCGGCAGGCCCGGACGCGCCGGGGCACACCCTGGCGATTGCCGCCACCGGCGGCTACGGGCGCGGCACCCTGGCGCCGTTCAGCGACATCGACCTGCTATTCCTCACCGACGAAACACCGGCGCCGGCGATCCTGTCCGCGGTGGAGTTCATGCTCTACTTCCTGTGGGACCTGGGCCTCAAGGTCGGCCACGCCACACGCTCGGTGAGCCAGTGCATCGCCGAAGCGGCCGAGGACACCACCGTCCGCACCACCCTGCTCGACGCCAGGCGCATCGCCGGCGACGACGCCCTGTTCTCCATGTTCCAGGCCCGCGCCATCGTCGCCTGCGTCGAGGCGGGTGCGTCGGGCTTCATCGCCGACAAGCAGCACGAGCGCGCGGTCCGGCACGGCCGCTACGGCGAAAGCCCGTTCCTGGTCGAGCCCAACATCAAGGAAGGTCGCGGCGGCCTGCGCGACATGCAGACGCTGTACTGGCTCGCCCGCTACGTGCTCGGCATCCGCTCGCTGTCGGACCTGTCGCGCCGGGTGGGCGGCGGCCCGCCGCTGCTGACCGAGCAGGAAGCCAAGCGCGCCCGTCGCTCCTGGGACTTCCTGTGGACGGTGCGCTTCCACCTGCACTACGTCGCCGGACGGGCGGAGGAACGCCTCACCTTCGACATGCAGCCGGTGGTGGGCGCGCGCATGGGCTACACTCGCCACGGCAGGCAAGTCGGCGTCGAGCGCTTCATGCGGCACTACTTCCTCACCGCGCGCGAGGTGATGCGGCTGACGCACATCCTGGAGCCGCAGGTGCTGCGCGAGGCGTTGGGCCCGCCCGCCACCGCGCCCGCCACCGACAACGCGCTGCGCGAGGCCGGCTTCATGCTGGCGGACGGCCAGATCATGCCTGCCCCTGGCGTGTCGTTCGACGCGCAGCCGATCATGATGCTCCGGCTGCTCGCCCTGGCGCGCGCCCGCAGGCTGGCCATCCACCCACTGGCAATGCACGCGCTGATCCGCTGGGAACGACGCGCCGCTTCCCTGCGCGGCGACGCCGAAGCCAGCCGCATCCTGCTCGACCTGATCTGCGGCGAACGGCCCAACCGCCGCCCGGGTGCCGAGCGCAACGCCCAGGCCCGCCGCGACGAGATCCGGCACGACGAGCCGTGGCAGTCCGGCGCCCGCTGGCTGCACGTGCTGAACGAGACCGGGCTGCTCGGCCGGCTGATCCCCGCCTGGTCGCGCATCGTCGGCCAGATGCAGTTCGACACCTACCACGTGTTCACCGTGGACGAGCACACCATCGAGGCGGTGCGCATCCTGGGCACGCTGGAAGCCGGCCACCTGCACGAGGAAACCCCGGTCGCCAACGAGCTGGTCGAGGACCTGCAGTCCCGCCGTGCGCTGTACGTCGCCACCCTGCTGCACGACATCGCCAAGGGCAGCGGCGGCGACCATTCCGAGCTCGGCTCCGAGATGGCGCTGGAGCTTTGTCCAGCACTCGGGCTGTCGGCCGAGGAAACCGAAACGGTGTCCTGGCTGATCCTGCACCACCTGCTGCTGAGTCAGACCGCCTTCCGCCGCGACAT
>CAXSHC010000388.1:0-2595 GCA_964236745.1 uncultured Acetobacteraceae bacterium | reverse complement strand
TGGCACGAGCAGGGCGACGGGCTGTGGTGGCTGGGCGTGCCGGTGCCGTCGGGCCGCATCCAGGACACCGATGCCGTGACCCTGCGCACCGCCCTGCGCGAGGTGGTGCAGCGTTACCGTGTCGACCCGGTGATGACGGCGCAGCAGGACGTGCTGCTGTCCAACATCCGTCCGGAGGACCGCGACGCGATCGACGCGGTCCTGGGCGGGCACGGCGTGGTGCCGGCGACGGCGCTCAGCACCTTCTCGCGCTTCGCCCTCGCCTGCCCCGCCCTGCCCACCTGCGGCCTGGCACTGACCGAGGCCGAGCGTGTGCGCGAGCCGATCGTCGCCACCCTGGACGCGCTGCTGCGCCGGCACGGCCTGCAGGACCGGCGCCTCAGCCTGCGCATCACCGGCTGCCCGAACGGCTGCGCACGTTCCTATTCCGGCGATATCGGGCTGGTCGGCCGCATTCCCGGCCACTACGCGATCTATGTCGGCGGCGACTTCGACGGCCACACCCTGTCATTCCGGCTGCTCGAGCGCGTGCCGGAAGCGGGCCTGGGCGACGCCTTCGCGCCCTTGTTCGAGGCCTGGGCGACGCAGGGCCTGCCGGAGGAAGGTTTCGGCCCGTTCTGCACCAGGATGGGGCGCGAGGCGTTGCTGGCGCTGGACAGCAGCAAGGCCACCTGATCCGGCCCCGGTTCGCGACCGGGACCGACCGATAAACCCTTGTCTAGGACCTGTGGGCCTTCTTGGTGGTCTTGCGGTGCGGCCGGGTGGTCGTCTTGTGCGTGCCCTTGCTGGCGGGGGCGACATAGGGCGTCACCACGGCCGGGCGCGGCACCCCGGTCGCATCCACGTTGGCCGTAACGTGTACCAGGGTGCGCGGGCCACCGTCGCTCGGCACCAGGCTGACGCTGAAGCTGTCCGGACCGGCATAGGCGGTCGTCGCCGTGTAGTCGATCAGCGTCTGGTTGTTGTAGTTGTGGATGAACGCCTTGCCGTGCCCGGGCAGGTCCTGCAGCAGGAACGACGCGTAGGCGGTTCCGTCCGGCTGCGACACGGCCACGGCGCAAAGCCCGTCATCGGAGCGCACCGCCATGGTCACGCTGTGCCCGGCGGGACCGGCCACCACCGGGCTCACGGTGCACACGGCAGAACGCTTGAAGTAGCCGTACGGGTCCGGCGCGATCGCGGCCACCGGCGCCGGAAGCGGCTTGTGCGCGCAGCCGGCGATCACCAGGCTGGTCAACAGAAGGGATGCAGCAGCTCGCACGTGCACTCAAACAGCTCCGAGAATCAGGCGGCTCGCGCCGGGATGCCAACGTCCTGTGCGGCAGGATGCCTTAGGGCAAAACCCGGCTCGGCGGAAGACCGAACGCGAGCCGGCGGACCCCGGTGCAGGCTTCGCCGCGTGGCATCGCGACGCTAGATCACCACTATCGTTGCGCAAGAGTTTTCCATCAAACCGATGCAGTTTCGCCACAGGCGGTCATGGTCGCGGCGACTAGTCGGAATTATGCTTGCAAAACGGCACCTTACGGCGGCAACTTCAGCCACAGGATGAGCACGACTCGGCGACTCGGGCGTTCCTGTCCTCAACGTCGCAGTCTTTCCTGGAGAACACCATGTCCTTCCTCATGAGGCGATTCGCTGCGGGAATGGCGGTCGCCGCGCTGCTCGGGGGACAGGCGGTCGCCGCGGGACAGTGCGGTATCTCCTCGGCGCGTCAGGCCTTTAACGTGCAGGGCCTGAAAAGCGAGCTGATGGTGACGGCGCTCTCCTGCAACGCCCAGGAACGCTACAACGCCTTCGTGGAAAAGTTCCGCCCGGACCTGAACGCGCAGGAAGCCTCCCTGAACGGGTATTTCCGCAGCACCTACGGGCGTGGCGCGCAGACCGCGCATGACGACTACATCACCCAGCTCGCCAACGTGCAGTCCGAACGTGGCCTGAAGGCCGGCACCGCCTTCTGCCTTCAGCGCATCAGCATGTTTGACGAGGTGTCGGTGCTGCGCAACGCGTCCGACCTGGGCGGCTATGCCGAGGCCAAGGACATCGTCCAGCCTGCCTCCTATGAGACCTGTTCCGCCCCGAGCGCTGCAAGCCATCCCGGCCGGGTACGCCGCATCCGCGCCATGAGCCACGCCCACAAGGGCTGACCGTCCCCGGGTGGGGGATGTAGGGGACCGCGCAGCGATGCGCGGTCCCCTTCCGCCCCCGGTCGTCGCCCGTCAGCCAGGCGCCTTCTTGTCGTTGGCCGGCTTCTTGTCCCCGTCTTTTTGCTTCAGGCGCACCGTCTCGCCCTGCGCCAAGTCGGTTGGCGGGTTGACGATCACCTGCTCGCCGCCGTCCAGCCCGTGCCCCAGCTCCGCCTCGGTGCCGGTGTCCCGGTTGATCGCGATCGGGCGCATCGACACCTTGGTCCCGTCCAGCACGGCGACGTGCAGGCCGCTCGCGTCGAAGATCAGGGCGGCGTCCGGCACCACCACCAGCGGCTCCGGGCGCTTGATGTCGAACGACACGGTGACGAACAGCCCAGCGCTCAGCTTGTGCTCGCGGTTGTCGATGTCGACCTCCACCAGCTCCGAACGCGAGTTCTGAGCCAGC
>CAXSHC010000387.1:0-2599 GCA_964236745.1 uncultured Acetobacteraceae bacterium | reverse complement strand
CCCTACGACGCCCTGCTCGACCAGTACGATCCCGGCCTGTGCCAGTCCTTCATCGACCCGATTTTCGCCAGCCTCCGGGATGGCCTGCCCGCCCTGCTGGCGGAGGTGATGGCACGCCAGTCGGGCCAAACGCTTCTGCCCATGCCCGGGCCGTTCCCGGTCGAGGCGCAGCGCCGTCTGGGCGAGCGGCTGATGCAGGCGGTCGGCTTCGACAGCAACCGCGGCCGCCTCGACGTCAGCACCCATCCGTTCTGCGGCGGCGCCAACGCCGACGTCAGGATCACCACGCGCTACGACGAGAACGACTTCTCCGGCGCCCTGATGGGGGTGCTGCACGAGACCGGGCACGCGATCTACGAGCAGAACCGCCCGGCGGACTGGTTGTCGCAGCCGGTCGGACAGGCGCGTGGCATGACGCTGCACGAAAGCCAGTCGCTCCTGATCGAGATGCAGGCCTGCCGGAGCGACAACTTCCTCCGCTTCCTGGCCCCCCTGCTGCGCGACGCGTTCGGCGACCATCCCGCCTTTGAGGCCGCCCGCCTCCGGGCGCACTACCGTCGGGTGCAACCGGGGCTGATACGCGTCAACGCCGACGAGATCACCTATCCTGCCCACGTCCTGGTCCGCTACGAGATAGAACGCTCCTTGTTCGCAGGCGAGCTTTCGCTGCGGGACCTGCCGGCCGCGTTCAACGACGGGATGCGCGCTCTGCTCGGGATCGAGGTCCCGGATGACCGCCGCGGCTGCCTCCAGGACATCCACTGGTTCGCCGGGCTGTGGGGCTACTTCCCGACCTACACCCTCGGGGCCATGACCGCCGCCCAGTTGTTCCGCAGCGCGTGCGCCGCCGTGCCCGACCTGGAAAACGGGCTGTCACGCGGCGACTTCACGCCGCTGGTGGGATGGCTGGCCGAGAATATCCACTGTCGTGGCAGCTCGATGTCCACGGCGGAGCTGGTCAGAAACGCGACCGGCGCCCCGCTGGACGCGTCGGTCTACCAGGCGCACCTGCGTCGACGATATCTCGGCGCCGCTGCCTGAATGTCCGGACTAGCCGTTCTGCGACAACGACGCCGGCATCGGCATCAGGAGCCCGGACTCGGTGGCGACCACGGTTCCGAATGCAAACGTCATGATCACGCCAGTCAGAAGCACCACTTTAGCCATGTCGAACATCCCGGGCTGCACTTGATGAACCGCCCAACGCCGCCGCGTTCCGGCCGGACTTCGAACCGCGATCTCACATTTCGGTCAGACCAGGACTGGCCGCGAAGCACGACCCGCCGACGCCCGGCCCAGCTCATGCTGTTCCTGCTCCCGGCCCTGCTCCCAGCCTTCATCATGGCCCCGCCCCCGGCGCAGGCAGCCGACAACGCGGCGCCCCGCTCACCGCCGGCCGTACCGCTCGCCGAACGGGCCAGCTCGACGCAGCAGGTGTGGAACGGCGTGGTATCCGCCCCGGACGGTCGCCTGTTCGTGGTGCTGCCGCGCCTCGCCAACCCCGCCGGGCCATCGCTGGCGCTGGTAGATGGCGACCGGCTGGTTCCGTTCCCCGACGCCGCCTGGAACAACACCGGTCAGCCGGCCACCAAGCCGCCGACGCCGCAACCAGGCGCATCGCTGCCAACCGCACCGCCACCAACCGCACCGCAACCGGCTGCGCCCCAGCCGGACGGGCCCGGACCGGTCTTCATCGGGCTGAACGCGATCCGCCTCGCCCCCGACGGCGCGATGTGGGCGGTCGATACCGGCGTGCCCGGCCCCGGCAAGGCGCCTGTCGCCAACGGCGCGCGCCTGATCCGGATCGACCTCGCGACCGACCGGGTCACGCGGATCCTGGTGGTGCCGGCCGACGCCCTCAGGCCGAAAAGCATGATCGACGACATCCGCTTCAACGGCGACCACGCCTATGTCACCGATGCCGGGGTGCCGGGCCTGCTGGTGGTCGACCTGCGCACCGGCACGATGCGCCGCGTGCTCGACCACGACCCGGCGCTGACCGCGCAGCGGCTGATCCTGGTGGACGGCGAGGTGCTGAAGAACCCCGACAACAAGCCGGCGATGATCCACGCCGACCAGCTGGAGGTATCCCCGGACGGGCGGCACCTCTACGTGCAGCCTCTGTGCGGGCCGATGTCCCGGGTCGACACCACCCTCCTCGACGACCCGAAGACACCGCCGGCAACGCTCTCCGCGGGGGTCTCGTTCTGGTACGACACACCGGCACTTGGCGGCACCGCGATCGCGCCCGACGGCACGCTCTACCTGAACGACCTGGAGAACGACAGCATCCTCAGCCTGTCGCCGGACCGGGTGCTGACGCAGTTGGTACGCGATCCCCGGCTGCATTGGGCCGACGCGCCGTTCCTGTCGCCGAAGGGCACGCTGTTCGTGCCGGTGCCGCAGCTCGACCGGGCGGCGTTCTTCCACCACGGCCACGCGCAGATCCAGTTCCCGGTGTTGCTCCTGACGCTGGACCCGCACGCGCTCGCGGAAGCAGCACGCGGACACGTGGACACGCCGCAAGCGGCACCGGGCGCGCCCGCACAACAATGACCGGTCCGGCGATAACCGGCCCGACAGTGGCCGGCGCAGCGGG
>CAXSHC010000386.1:2095-2617 GCA_964236745.1 uncultured Acetobacteraceae bacterium | reverse complement strand
CCGAAGCGGGGATCGGGTTCCTGCCAGACGTGGGAGCGACCTTTCTGCTGGCGATGGCGCCGGGCGAATGCGGCACCCATGCGGCGTTGACCGGCGAGCCGATGGGGGCGGCGGACGCCATCTTCTGCGGCCTGGCGGATTATCACGTTCGGTCGGACCGGCTGCCTGGACTGGTGGCGGAGCTGGTTCGCTGCCGAGATGCGGCGGAGCTGGAAGCCTGCGTGGCGGCAAGGGCGAGCCCACCGGCATCAGGCTGGTTCGCGCAGCACGAGGACTGGGTCGAGAGCTGCTACCGGTTCGACACGGTGGACGCGATCCTCCAGGCATTGCGCGCCCGGCCGGAACCGGAAGCGCAGGCTGCGGCAGGACGGATCGGCCGCAACGCGCCGATGTCGCTCGTGGTGACGCTGCAGGCACTCCGCAGGGGGCGCCGGTTCGGGCGGCTGGAACGATGCATGGACCAGGAGTACCAGCTCGGCACCGGGCTGATCCGCCGTTCGGATTTCATCGAGGGCGTGCGGG
>CAXSHC010000386.1:0-2085 GCA_964236745.1 uncultured Acetobacteraceae bacterium | reverse complement strand
ACAAGGACCGCAACCCCGTCTGGCAACCGGCAAAGCCCGACGCGGTCGATGCGGAGGAGGTGGAGCAACTGTTCCGGTCGACCCTCACCCTCGACCTTCCGCCAGCCTGATGCGACGGAAAGGCTTTCCGCGCTGCGATGCCGCTGAGCCTGGGTGCCGACCTAGTGGATGTCGGAGGAAGTCGGGCGAGCGCGAAACGTTCGGGCACGGGTCTGTTTCAAGCTGAGCAGCAGGCGTCGACGACGGCGCCGTCGCTTCGGGACAGGCGGTGAAACAAAAGGCGCCCGCGCAGGAGCGCGCTCGCGAGCTTGCTGAGGCATGGTGGCGACGGTTATATTGCAAACCGCTCTTCGACGCGCTTGACGACTTTCCTTGTAATTCGGGAGGGCTGGGGATGGCCTTGAAACCGGCGGGCATTGGATCGGGAATGCATGCGGTGGAACAGGCGGCAGCGCGCCCTGTCAGCCTTGGCCGCCCAGTCACGAATGGCGAGGCCGCGTTGTTCCAGCAACACGTGCGGGCTGAAGGGCTGGAGAACGAGCACAACATCGGCCAGATCCAGCACTACGTCAGCGATTCGCCGGAAACCGTGAACCGGTTCGGAGGCGCGCTCAACCATCACGTCCTTCCGACAAGCAACCAGCAGGCGCAGGTGGCGATCTCAGCCGGCGATCCGCGTCGGGCGCTCACCATGTCCCGGGACGGGACCGGCGCTCCGCGGGTCGTGACGCTCGGCCGCGATCAGTTCGATGCGCCGTCGGCAGCACAGGTTTTCCAACAACAGCCTCAGCGACCGATCGACAACGCGGAGCGAGCCTCCGATGAAGACTCAGATGATGACTCCGACGCGGCTTCCGTTTCGTCCACCGACTCATACGATGTGCACCAGCTTGAGGACAGCTTCGACGACAGAAGCCAGCTTGAGGCAGCTCCACATTTGCATGCGGTAGAAGCTCGATCGGACGTTCCCCTTGACCGGATCCAACACTCCGGAATGTTCGAGCTGCACACTGCTCGTTTTCAACCTGGCGAGCGTGCGGGACTTGGAACGCCAGGCATCGCCGATTGCGTAGCCATCACCGCGCACGGCCATGATGAACGGGGCACCGTTCCCGTTCCGGTCGCTGGCGTGCTGCATTGGACACCGAACGAGAAATGGCCCACTCCGGATGCTGCGTTCGACAAAGTGCGGGCGCGCATGCGTGCCGAAGGCGTGGAAAATCCGCGCTTCACCGCGGTCGGCATGATCCTCGAACCCAAGGCGCCACTGCACGAAGTACACGAGATAGTCGGGCAACCCGACCGCGGCCATGATCTGGTTGGAACGCGCTTGTTGATCAACCGTCATGGCGCGGATGGCATGTCAACCGCCCATGACGTCGTCCAGGCCGCCGACGGGGCTGTCTACCTGTCGCAGTCCCATCTTGTACCCCATCCGGACGGGTCCGAAACCTGACCATGTGGCTTGATGCTACCATCGGCATGCAGGAAAGGCTGCCGGAGGCCGCCATGCCTTGACGGCGACTCTTGCGGCGCCAGCAAGTGGCCGGGCGTATCCGACCGCCACGTGCAGCTTCGAGCTTCTGATAGGCTTTGCGCCCGCCCCGGACCGCTCGGCTACCGCTTTCGGGCGTGGGCAGAATGCGGCGCCGTCGCGTGCTGACAGCGGGAGGCTCAATGGTGCATTCCCGGTCCGGACGCATCACCGACACGCCGGAGACCTTTCGTGACCGATCCCGACCTTTTGTCGCCTGGCAGCTTCGAAACCATCCTGGTCGAGCGGCGGAACCGGGTGGCGGTTGTCACCTTGAACCGGCCCAGGGTGCTGAACGCGCTGAACCGTCAGGCGATGAAGGAAATCGTCTCGGTGCTGACGGCGGCGGACGCCGATCCCGGGATTGGCTGCTCGGTGCTCACGGGTTCAGACAAGGCGTTCGCGGCCGGGGCGGACATCAAGGAGATGAGCGGGCTGGACTTCACCGACGTGGTGCGCGCCGACTGGTTCGCGGGTTGGGACGGGCTGGCAGCGCTGCGCAAGCCGGTGATCGCGGCGGTGAGGGGGCTGGCGCTCGGCGGCGGCTGCGA
>CAXSHC010000385.1:0-2623 GCA_964236745.1 uncultured Acetobacteraceae bacterium | reverse complement strand
CGCTCGTGCACCCCGCGCGCCACGACGTCGTGCGGCTCCCGCAGGATCAGGATCTCCGGAGCCGGCTCGGCGTCGAAGCCGTCCACGGGATCGGCTGCCGCGACCTCCTCCGCCCATCCCGACGCGGCCTCCTCCGCCGCTTCGGAAGCATCCTCGTCGCCAACCGCCGCCCCCGCTTCGGGATCATCCCGAACCGCGTCCGGCACCTCCCGCTTGCGTCGTGGCACCTTCAGGTCGCGCATCAGCCGGTCCAGCTCGTCGTACACGCGCGCCGACACGCGCGCCGACGGCGCCTGCTCGTCGATCAGCGCCTTCAGCCAGTGCGGCCGGTTCTGGTGCACGACCGGCGCGAAGTGCCGGCACGACACCTCGTCCTGCCGGTCGCCGGCATAGCGCAGGAACTGCCGATAACCGTCCGGCACCACCCCGAACCCGTCCGGCAGCTCGATGAACACGCTGATCGACCGCGCCCCGAACGGGATGCCGAACACCGGCGCCACGTGCAGCCAGTCGTGCCAGCGGTGCACGTCGTAGAGCTCGTCCTTGTACACCAGGCCGCACGCTCCGTGCAGCGGGTGCAGCGCTCCCCGGCCGGCCACGCTTCCGCCCGATGCATCGGCCAGCGGCGCGTCATACACGTAGTGCAGCGTCACCCCGTCCGGCAGCGACACCGCTACGTGGCGGCTGTAGTGGCGCGCGATCCGCTCCGCCAGCGGCTCGAAGCGCCGGCCCTGCTCCTCCAGAACCAGCTCCACCCCGTCATCGATCCGGAAGAACCGATACGACAGCTCCTCCGGGAGCCAGTGCGATGGCATGGAAGGCGCGCCGCCATAAGGGTTGCACACCGTGTCCTGGTCGAAAGCGTTGCCGAACAGCACCACCTCCGTCCAGTCAACCGTGGTGTCGCGCCCATCCGCCGTTGTCACGTCCAGCACTTCGGCCCACCCTTCCGGGCCCTGCCGGCACACGCGGCCATACACCCCGTCGCGGTAGCCGAGCAGCACCTCGTGCACACGGCCCGCGTGGCAGGAGCGGTAGCGCAGGCCGTGCCGGTTCGACGGCAGCGACGCCACCTTGGCTCCCATGCCGAAATTCTGGTCGAGCCGGTGCTCCTTGCGTATCGACGACGCGATGTCGCACATGCGGAACAGCTCAACCGCGTCCATCCCGCGCCCGCTGTTCCAAATCGCGAGCTTGGGCACCCCGTCCACCCGCACCGCCGACAGGCGCACCAGGCGCTGGCCTTCCGGCGCGGTGGCCGCCGCCTCGACCGCGTTGCGCACCAGCTCGCGCAGCATCATGACCTTCGGGCAGCGCTCGATCATGCTGGCGACCAGGAAGCTTTCGTCGCCGACACGAAGCTGGGTGACCTGCCCGTCCACGCCCGTCGCCCCCGGCTCAGGCAGGAACCACCAGCGGCAGCTGTTCCAGCCCCGGCACGGTGACCATTCCCTTGTCCGTGATGCGTATGTCGGGGAACACCGACAGCGGCAGCAGGTTGAAGCCCATGAAGGGCAGCGTGCAGCCCTGCTCGGCCCAGGCCCGCTTCAGCTGCCGGGTCTGCTCCGCCACCACCGTCGCGCGCGCGTCCGACAGCAGCCCCGCGACCGGCAGCTTCAGGTGGGCGCGCACCACTCCGCCGCCCACCACCGCCACGCCGCCATCGCTGCGGCGTATCGTGTCCATCGCCAGCCGCATCGACGCCTCGTCGCGGCCGGCGACGATGATGTTGTGCGCGTCATGCCCCACTGAGCTCGCCACCGCGCCCTCGCTCAGCCCGAAGTCCTGCAACAGCCCGTGCGCCACCGTCCCGTTGCGGCCGTGGCGCTCGATCACCGAAACAAAGCACAGCCCGTGCGCGTCGAGATGCGCCCGCCAGCTCGCCTCCGCCTTCAACGCGATCACCACGTGCGATAACGCTATCTCGCTCGGTGCCGTGATGCGCATGGCGTTGACGCGGCAGGCGCGCTTCGGCAGCGGCGGCACCAGCGACGGGAGCCTCGGCGGCAGCCTCACGGTGCGGCTCGCCGCTTCCGGATACCGAAAGCGTTGCTGCTCCAGCTGCCGCTCCAGCAGCGGCGTCACCCGGCGGTTCTCCACCATCAGCGCACCGCCATACCAGGTGTGTTGCACCTCCAGCGCGTCGTCCAGCAGCACCAGGTCCGCCCGGCGGCCGCCGCCCAGCCCGCCGATCTCGTGGTCCAGGCCGTAGCGCGTCGCCGGATGCAGCGAGCCCAGGCTCCAGGCCCGCTCGCGCGACACCCCGGCTGCCACCGCCTGCCGCACCACCCAGTCCAGGCCGAACTCGAACAGGTCGGCCGCGTCGCGGTCGTCGGTGCACACGCAGACCCGCTTCGGGTCGCAGCCCGCTTCCGTCACCGCGCGGATCGCCGCCGGCAGGCTGTGCCACGGCGTGCCCGGCGGGCCGCCGCGCAGGAACACCCACACCCCGGCCTCCAGCAGGTCGTCGGCGATGTCGCGGTCGATCGCCTCATGGGTGTCGGTGATGCCGCTGGCGGCGTAGGCTGCGACAAACGAGCGCCCATACACGTGCCCGCTGACCGGCAGCCCGCGACGAAGCGCCTCGCCGATGATCGCGTGGCTGCGTTCGTCCCCTTCGCAG
>CAXSHC010000384.1:0-2623 GCA_964236745.1 uncultured Acetobacteraceae bacterium | reverse complement strand
TTCCGGGCATACCAGACGGTCCTGGCCCGGGCCGGGCGGGCAGACCGCCGGACCGACGCGAGCATTTCGGCTCCGAGGACGCCGCCCGCCACCGTGCCGCCTCCTTGCTGCCGGGGCCGGCCTGGCTCGACCTGCGTCTTTACGGGCCGGACGGGCGGTTGATCGCGGGGCCGGACCGGCTCGCATCGGAGCTGGGCGTGAACACGGTTCAGGGCGCATCCGACGCGCCGGGGGAACAACCATCATGAGCACGATCCTGATCACCGGCGCCACCGCCGGCTTCGGCAAGGCGCTGGCGCAGCGGCTGGTGCGCGACGGGCACCGCGTGATTGCCACCGGCCGCAGGCAGGAACGCCTGGACGCGCTGGCGGCCGAGCTCGGCTCCGACCTGCTCCCCATGCGTTTGGACGTGTCCGACGCGGAAGCGGTGGCCGCCCTGCCGGGCAGCCTGCCGGAAGAATGGCGCGAGGTGGACGTGCTGGTTGCCAATGCCGGGCTGGCGCTGGGCCTGGGGCCTGCCTGGGAAGGCAGCGTGGCGGACTGGGACCGCATGGTGGCGACCAACGTCGGCGGCGTGCTCGGCACCGTGCGCGCGCTGCTGCCCGGCATGGTCGAGCGCAACCGCGGCCACGTGGTCACGCTGGGCAGCGTCGCCGGCACCTATCCCTATCCCGGGGGCAACGTGTACGGCGCCACCAAGGCGTTCGTGATGCAGTTCGCACTGAACCTGAAGGCGGACCTGGTCGGCACCGCGGTGCGCGTCACCAACATCGAGCCCGGCATGGTCGGCGGCAGCGAGTTCAGCCGCGTGCGCTTCGACGGCGACGACGAGAAGGCGCAGGCTGTCTACCGCAACGCCGACCCGCTTCTGCCGGAGGACATCGCGGAAGCCATCGCCTGGGTGATCAGCCTGCCGCCGCGCGTGAACGTCAACCGAATCGAGCTGATGCCGACCACGCAGGCCTCCGGGCCGCTCGCGATCAAGCGGCGCGAAGGCTGAGGCGAGGCGATGGACCGGGACGCACGCAAGGCGCTGCTTCGGCGCTACCGGGTCACCACTGGCCGGGGCTTCACCCTGGCGGACCGCGACACGGCGGACGAGGCGCCACACGGGCTGGACGCCGAGGCGGGCAAGGCGCTGCTGGCCGAAGGCGTGGAACGGCTGTCCGCGCTGCAGCAGGCGCTGTATGCGGACGGGCGCTGGGCGCTGCTGGCGGTGTTCCAGGCATTGGATGCGGGCGGCAAGGACGGCACCATTCGCCACGTGATGTCCGGGGTCAATCCGCAGGGCGTCAGCGTGTTCTCGTTCAAGCAGCCGGGGGCGGTGGAGCTCGGCCACGACTTCCTGTGGCGCATCCATGCCGCGGTGCCGTCGCGCGGCCGCATCGGCATCTTCAACCGCAGCCACTACGAGGAGCTGCTGGTCACGCGCGCGCATCCGGAGGTGCTGGACCATCAAAACCTGCCGGACGCCTGTCGCAGCGGCGGCTTCTGGAAGCAGCGGATGAAGGACATCCGCCATTTCGAGCGCTACCTCGACCGGCAGGGGATCGTGGTGCTGAAGTTCTTCCTGCACATCTCCAAGGAGGAACAACGGCAGCGCTTCCTGGCCCGATTGGATGACCCGGACAAGAACTGGAAGTTCTCGTCGGCCGACCTCACGGAGCGGGCGCACTGGGACCGCTACCAGCAAGCGTACGAGGACGCGATCATCGGCACCGCCACGCCCGAAGCGCCGTGGTTCGTGGTGCCGGGCGACCGCAAATGGTTCGCCCGCCTCGTAGTGGTGGAAGCGATGATCCACGCGCTGGAGCGGATGGAGCTGGCACCGCCGCAGGTGTCGGCGGAGGGACAGGACAAGCTCGCGGAAGCGCGGCGTGCGCTGGAAGCGGAAGGCTAGAAAGCCGTGGGTGGCCCCGGTGTCCGGCGCGCCGTGAGCCGCCGGAACGGGGCCGGCATGTCCACCGCCGAACACACCGCGAGGGCTGCGGTGATCCGCAAGCCGGGCATCATCCACTTCGCGTAGCTCAGGGACGCGACCATCGCCACGGCGAAGCTCGCGACCATCCATCGGGGCGCTGAGCTTCCGGTGCGGAGCGCCGGCCGGTCGGGCCGGTTCCGCTCGCGCTTCCAGTAGCGCTGCGATAGGAAATTCGCGAGCAGGCCGGCAAGAAAGGCGCTGCCGCCGGCATGCCCGGCCGCGTCGAACGCGAAGCAGCCGGTCGCCAGCGCGGCAAGCAGCAGCAGCCCCAGGTCGTCGCGCCGCGTGTCGAGCTCCATGGGTTCTCACCACCGGGCGGGCATGATGGATGGGATGCCATCCTGGCGCACCGTTCCGGCCGACGTCGAACGAAAAAGGGCCCCGGCTCGCGCCGAGGCCCTGATCGATTCCGTGGCCGGTGGCAGATCTAGCCGGCTGCCTCAGACTCCCGCTCGGAGCCGCCCTCGCCATCCTCGGCCTCGGGCGCCGGCGCCTCGTTCGGGATGTACTCGAACGCCAGCTTGCCGTCCTTGAGCGACACCTTGACCGCGCCGCCATGCACCAGGGTGCCGAACAGCAGCTCCTCGGCCAGCGGCTTCTTGATGTGCTCCTGGATCACGCGGGCCAGCGGACGCGCGCCAT
>CAXSHC010000383.1:0-2646 GCA_964236745.1 uncultured Acetobacteraceae bacterium | reverse complement strand
CACCGGCACGTCGAGCACCGGCACCACGACGACGGCGACCGGGAGTGGCACCACCCCGACCGGCCCCGTCGTGACCTCGTTCGTGCGCAATTCCGACGGCTCGACGACTTTTACCTCGTCGGACGGCAGCATGCTGACGGTCGCGGCCAGCGCGAGCCTGAGCACGGCGCAGGCGGCCACGCTGGCGGCCGTCAGCAGCATCCTGAACTCTTCCAACCAGATCACCGCGACTGTCGTGGGCGACGTGTCCAGCGCGCTGGTGGGCGGCATCACCGAGGCCGCCATCGCATCGTCGGTGTCGAGCCACAGCACGTCGCTGTCCTCCATCGGCCTCATGCTGACGAGCCACGCCACGAGCCTCTCGACGCTCGGCACGCAGGCCACGTCGCTGTCGGGCAGCCTGTCCAGCGTGAGCACGCTCGCCAGCAGCCAGGGCACGTCTCTGACCAGCCTGAGCGGGTCCGTGTCGTCGCATGGCAGCCTGATCGCGAGCAACACGAGCAGCATCTCCACAATCGGGACGCAGGCTTCGGCCGCGAGCACGGCCGCGGCGGCGGCGCAGTCCGCGGCCGGCAGCGCCACGGCGGCGGTCAGCAGCCTCGGCACGAAGGCCATCACCAGCATCAGCGGCACCGGCACGTCCCTGGTCGCGACCAACGGCGCCGGCGGGGTCGTGACGATCCCGCTCCCGCCGGGTCCCAAGGGCGATACCGGCACCCTGGCGAACGGCGCGGACATCAGCCCGTCCTTCGTCGCCACCCTGTTCGGCGGCAAGACGCGGCTCCTGGCCGACTTCCTCGGCAACATCCGCACCAGCTACCACTTCGGCACCCAGAACAGCGGCGCCACCGTCCAGAGCGTGATGGGGTTCAACAGCCGCTCGGATGCGTACAACTACCAGAACGGCCAAGGGAACCGGCCGTATGGCTTCATACAGGACTATCCGGTGTCGTCTGGCGACGACATCTGCGTCTTCGTCCCGCCCGGCAACACCACCTCGACCACGACCGTCATCCTGGCCGCGCCCTACACGCTGCCGGCCGCCGAGAGCGGCTACACCGGGCCGACCGGGCTCTACACCGGCGTCGACGGCTACTCGTGGCTCTACATGGGCACGTCGCGCGACCTGAGCCGGACCTTCACCTACAATCAGCCGATCTCCGACACGAACAGCAAACTGGCGGCCGGATCGGTCGTGCTGGCGACGCAGGACAACTGCATCCGCATCTCGCTGCAGTCTGGGGTCACGCTGGCAGCCGGCGCGGTCGTCACCGTGGGCACGCCCCCGACTTCCTCCATGGTCGGGCAGCAGTGCTACGCGCCGCAGGGCCTCAAGGCGCCGCGCAACCGGGCGAACCCGTTTCCCAGGATCACCGCGGCCAACCCGGCCGCCGGCACGATCACGCTGTCCTCCCCGCTCTACGTGTCGAGCCAGTCGAACGGCAGCGGCGGCTACACGGACGGCAACTCCTACGGGCAGCAGATCACCGGGCTGCAGCCGCTGTCGGTCCTGTTCATCTTCACGCCGGTGGCCGAGAGCGCCATCACCGCGACGATGACGATGGACGATCTCGCCTGCAACGCGGTGGTGTTCAACTCCCGGACCGGCGACCAGAGCCACGACGTCGCCTACATCTCGACCGGCGACCACGTCCAGGGCGTGCCCTGGTACTGGTGGGACGTGTCGTGCTCCGTGTTCGGCGCGCACAGCCAGGCGACCTACATCCGCACGGCCTGCAGCAGCTACGCGGCGATCTCCTACTTCCCCAAGATGACCGCCATCGGCAAGGTGAGCGGGCTGTCCATCGAGACGCTGAACGGCGCCGCCATGCAGCACGCCGGCCTCTACATCGAGGGCGCGGGCGAGACGCAGCCGAGCTTGAACAACCTCCAAGACATCAAGATCAGCTTCGAGGTGACGGACATCAACACGTCCGGCCCCGTGCAGGGCGTGCGGCTGCGCCACATCGGCGGCGAGTGGCTGGACGGCCTCACCCACGTCGGCAAGGGCCTGACGACCCTGAACCCGTCCGCCACGCTGGTGACGCAGAACGTCGTCTACGCCCGGGTCGGCCGCCTGGGCTCGCAGAACTGCGGCGCGGCGTGGCTGGTCGAAGGCTACATGGAGCACATCATCATCGAGAACGGCGGCGACGTGTCCAACGCCTCGTTCTTCGACAACGACCTCGCCTCGACCGTCAACGGCGTCGGCTGCCTCATCATGGAGGTCAAGGGCACCGACATGGACGTGCAGTTCTTCGGCATCCGCGCCGCCTACGTGCAGAGCTTCGTCATGGTCGGCCAGGAAATCCAGTTCCCGAACCCGCCGCGCGCCATGCTGCCAAGCCGCACCACCGCGCCGATCCTGTCGCTCGAGGCCGTCCAGAAAGGCGTCGTCGCGCACCTGCTCGGCGGTGCCTCGTCCCCGTCGCAGACCGACGCGATCCAGGTCAAGGCGCGCAACCTCAACGGCGCCCCGATGGGCACCACGGGGGTGCGGTTCTCGGACCTGGACTTCGCCCTCGCCGCCACGCTGCGGATCGACGCCGGGTGCAACGGGAACACGATCGACGACCGGACCATCACGGGAACGATCGTCGACAACGGCTCGAACACGCACCTGACGACCAGCGCCCTCCCGCTGGG
>CAXSHC010000382.1:0-2651 GCA_964236745.1 uncultured Acetobacteraceae bacterium | reverse complement strand
GGTCGCGGCGCACCACCCGCACTTGGCTGCGCGGCACCGACAGCGGCAACCTGCAGAACCTCGCGCTGACCGTGCTGCGCTTGTCGCTGGTGGCCGCCGTGCTGTTGCTGTGGTGGCATGGCCGTGCCGGCGCCGGCGACGTGGCCTATGTGCTGACCATGGTGTTCCTGGTGCAGGGCTACTTGCGCGACATCGGGCAGCAGATCAGCGTGGTGCAGCGCTCGGTGAACGAGATGGAGGAACTGGTCGCCTTGTTCCGTGAGCCCGAAGGGGTGCGCGACCGGCGGCACGCGTCACCGATACGCATCACCGACGGCGCCATCCGCTTCGAACGCGCGTCGTTCCGCTATGCCGGCCAAACCCTGCCGTTGTTCCGGTCGCTCGAGCTCGACATCCCGGCCGGCAGCCGGGTGGCGCTGGTGGGGCCGTCCGGTTCGGGCAAGACCACCCTGACCAAGCTGCTGCAGCGGCTGTACGACCTGGACGGCGGACGCATCCTGATCGACGGGCAGGACATCGCCCTTGTGGCGCAGGAATCCCTGCGCTCGCAGATCGCGCTGGTGCCGCAGGAGCCGGTGCTGTTCCACCGTTCGCTGGCCGAGAACATCGGCTATGCCCGGCCGGACGCCACGCTCCCCGAGATCGAGCAGGCGGCGATGCTCGCCAACGCGTCCGGCTTCATCGACCGGCTGCCGGCGGGCTACGCCACCCTGGTCGGCGAGCGCGGGGTCAAGCTGTCGGGCGGCGAGCGGCAGCGCATCGCCATCGCGCGCGCCTTTCTGGCAGACGCGCGGGTGCTGATCCTGGACGAGGCCACCTCCAGCCTGGACTCGGAGTCCGAGGCGCTGGTGCAGGACGCGATGCAGCGGCTGATGAACGGCCGCACCGTGATCGTGATCGCCCACCGCCTGTCTACCGTGGTGTCGCTGGACCGGATCCTGGTGTTCTCGCACGGCACGGTGGTCGAGGACGGCGCGCACGGAACGCTGCTGGACCAGCCGAACGGGCTTTACCGCCGTTTGTACGACCGCCAGGCGCTCGGGCTGGCGCCGGCCTGACCATCCCGCCCGCCGACGCTTGCCTGACTGAATGCTCCGGCAGAACCGCGCCTATCGCGTGTGCGCCATAAAATCCTGCAGCGGCATTGTGTTCTTCAGCCGTCAGGTAGTGGCCAGCGGCTCGATCACGGCTCGTGGCACACCCCTCAGCACCGGGCTTTTCCTGCAACGAGAAAGGCACCAGCCCGGCACCTTTTCTGGGTGACCACAAAGCTTGACCGTCATGCACCACTGCCGCCGGTGACACGCTTCCACAAAGCAGGCCGGCGGCAAGTCATGCGAACTTCACAAGACATGATCGCCGTCGACACTAGAAGTCCCTGGCCTTGGTCCGTCAGGAGTTCGTCAGGAAGATGTTGACCCTTGTTTGCCGTTTCGCCGCGTTCGCCTGATGCAGGCGCATCGGGCCAATCTTGGTCGACATCAACACCATCGTTTAACCGTTCCTCGCGACGATACATCCATGCTTGAATACCTACCGGTTTTGCAGAGCCGGTATCTGCGCGCGCTGTGGCGACCGCTTGCCGTGCTTGCCACGCTGCTGCCGACGCCCGGGATCGCTGCGCCAGCCGACCCGGAGGCGGCTGGTACGACGCAGCCGGAGTCCGTCCTGGTTGCAGGACACGATCGTCGCACCCAGGCATCCGGACCGGCAGGCGAGACCACCTACAGTGCGTCGAGCGGGATCTTCGACCGGACCCCCGCGCTGACGCTGGCGGACATCCTGGCAACGGTGCCAGGCGTGTCCTTCATCACCGGCAGCGGCCCGCGCGATATCGCAGTCTCCATACGGGGTTCGGACGATCGTCAGGCCTCGCCGATCCGCAACATCCAGGTGCTGGAGGACGGCTTTCCGGAAACCCAGCCGGATGGCAACTCGCGCACCGATCTGGTCGATCCGCACGCCTACAGGAGCGCCGACGTTTTCGAGGGGCCGGCTTCGACCGTCTTCGGCAACTACGCGGTCGACGGCGCGATCAGCCTGCACACGCCCGACGGCGGCGACATCCAGGGGGTCGAGCTTGGATCGGAGTTCGGCAGCCACGGCCTTGTCGAGACCTTCGGCACCGTTGGCGTTTCCGGCCGGGGCTACGATCTTGCGGTGTTCGGCAGCGACCTGCGCGGCGACGGCTTCATCGCGAACAGCGGCTACGACACCTCCACGGAGGATGCCAAGCTGCGCGTCAACCTCGGACCCGACGACCGGCTGGTGTTCAAGGTCGTGAACAACGTGACCGACACCCTGCTTCCAATCCGGCTTTCGCTCAACCAGTTCGGGCTCAACCCGTTCCAGAACGGTTGCGCCGCCTTGCGGTCTGCCGGTTGCGCCAGCGTTTCGCTGTTCCGAAACGGCGCCTTCGGCCCGATTGTCGCCACCAGCGCGCAGGCGGCCGGGATCGGGCGCTTCGACCGGCGCACCCTGGTCGGCCTGCGCTGGGAGCACGACCTCGACAGCCACACGCTCTGGCGCACCCAGTTCACCTATGACGTGCGCGACATCGACCAGCCGACCGCGGCGACCGGCGAGCAGGGGCCGTTCCTGTCCTACAACGTCAGCAGCGACATCACCAACGGCGGGCAGCTGTTCGGCCT
>CAXSHC010000381.1:0-2692 GCA_964236745.1 uncultured Acetobacteraceae bacterium | reverse complement strand
CCGTGTAGGTCGCGGTTGTCGCCACCGCCAGGATCCACGCCTTCGGGTTCACCCATTGGAACCCGCACATGCCCCAGAACACGCGGAAGAAGCCGGGTGACGCCGCCGCACCGGGTCCGGGGGGCGCATCCTCCGCGTGGGCGATACGCCACGCCAGCACCAGCAGCCACGCAGCACCCAGCCAGCGCAGCACGTCGTGCAACAGCGGATGCGCCACCAGCGGCCCCGCCAGCCCGGCCCCCACGGCCGCCACCATGAAGCCGAACCCCAGGCTGATCCCCAGCATGCAGGGCAGGGCGGCACGCAAGCCCTGTCTTGCCGCGGTCGCCATCACCACGGCGTTGTTCGGCCCCGGCGTCGCGGAAGCGACAACGGCGAACAAGAGGAACGGCAGCAACGACGCCGCCGTCATCTCCGGACCCGTCAGCGGTAGCCCGCTCAGGCAGGCACCGGCCCGATCACCAGCCCGCGCAGCCGCTCCACCGTGATCCGCTCCGGCCGCGCCGTGCCGAGCGCCGTCACCGCTGCCGCCCCGGTGGCCACTCCCCAGGCGAATGCGTCTGGCGGCGAGCGCCCTTCCGCCAGCGCCATCACCATGCCGGCCAGGAAGCTGTCCCCGGCGCCGGTGGTCCCGTTCACCACCACGTTCAGCGCCGGCAGCCAGAGCGGGCCCTCGGGCAGCATCAGCATCGCCCCGTTCTCGCCAAGCGTCAGCGCCACCATGCCGGCCTGCCCGCCATGCACCAGTTCCGCCGCCGCTTCCTCCTGGTCTTCCCGCGTCGACAGGGAGCGGCCCGCGATCATCTCCAGCTCGGTCAGGCTCGACTTGAGCAGGAACACCGAGCCGTGCCCGAGCCCGGCACTCAGCGCCGGGCCGGACGAGTCCAGCACAAACGGCAGGTGCCGCTCGTGCGCCACCGCGCCCAGCCTGGCGTAGAACTCCGACGGCACCCCCGGCGGCAGGCTGCCGCTGGCGACCAGCCAGCCCGCTTCCACCTGCGACGCCAGCCCCAGCATCTCCTGCCATTCCGGGTCGCGCACCGTCGGCCCCTGGGCGACGAACCGGTACTCCTCGTTCGCCAGCGCGTCGGTGACGCTGTGGCTGGTGCGCGTGCGGCCGCTGATCCTGAGCGCCTGGTAGGGGATGCCGTCCTCTTCCAGCAACTCCTCCAGCAGCCGCCCGGTCGAGCCGCCCGCCATCACCAGCGCCCGCGACGTGCCGCCCAGCGCCTGCACCACCCGTGCCACGTTGATGCCGCCGCCGCCCGCATCCTCGCGGTCGCTGAAGGTGCGCAGCTTGTGCGTCGGCCGCACCCGCTGCGTTTGCACCGCGACGTCGATGGTCGGGTTCATGCACACGGTCGCGATCGACGTCGAGCAGGACAGGAATGCCATCAACGAGCCCCATTTTGGTGCGTTCATCATGCCAGCGGCGTTGCGGGGACGCCAGCGAGCCGGATCCCGGATGACGTTCGGGATCTGGAATGGTATGGACCTGCTTGTTCCGCTTCGTGTCGGGACCGAGGAGTGCGTGATGCCAACCTACAGCGTGCACTATTCCAACGCCGCCAACAGCCCGCCCATTGGCGACGCCCGCCACGTCACGGTGGACACCGTGGAGGAAGCCATCCGCTTCGCCGAGGACAACTTCACCCCGCCGCCTCACCAGCCTTCCGTCGGCGACATCAAGGGCTACTGCATCTGCGACGACCAGAAGCAGATGGTCGTCCCGTGGCGCGAAGGAGGCGCCTGACACCCGGATCCTGTCGGCGCGGGGACCGTCATTGGCGATCCCGATGATCGTGGTCCTCGCCCCGCTGCGGGACGCGTGGCCGGGCCCGCGACAGGCATCGTCCTGATCGCTGCTGGCCTCGCGACCGCGTCGGAATGCGAGCGAAACCGGTCCCCCGTCAATCCACCTTGCCCAGCGCCTGCAGCCGAAGTGCGTTGTTGACCAGCGCCATGTGCGTGAACGCCTGCGGGAAGTTCCCCCTTTGCTCCCCGGTGGCCGCGTCGATCTCCTCCGCGAACAATCCCAGATCGTTGCCACGCAGCAGCAGCCGCTCGAACAGCGCCGACGCGTCGTCCAGTCGCCCGGCCATCGCCAGCACGCCCACACGCCAGAACGCACATGCGGTGAAGGTGCCTTCCTTCCCTTCCAGCGCATCGTCCGCCCGGTAGCGGTACAGCAGGTCCCCGGCACCCAGCTCCCGCTCGATCGCTGCCAGCGTCTTCAGGAGGCGCGGGTCCTGCGCGTCGATCGCCTTGAAGATCACCAGCCGAAGCACCGACGCGTCCAGCGCCGTGCTGTTCTCCGCCATGGTGTAGGCCTGTGCCGCCTCGTTCCATCCACGCCGGAGGTACTCCTCCCGCAGCTCGCACCCGGTTTGTTCCCATTCCTCCAGCACCGACGGCGCCGGATGCCCGATCCGCCGCCCGATCGCGGCCGCACACGTCACCGCCACCCAGATCATCGCCTGGCTGTGCAGCATCACCCCCGACGCTTCCGGCATCTCCCACAGCCCCTGATCCGGCTTGCCCCGCTGCCGCAGCGCCGCTTCCACCAGGTTCACCAGGGTGTCAGGCAGGTGGTCGTTGGTCTTCTGCGGCGGGTCGAAATCCACCGCCTGCAGGAAGTCGTGCAGGGCTGCCAGCAGTTCGCCATAGATGTCGCTCTGCACCTGGTCGATCG
>CAXSHC010000380.1:0-2695 GCA_964236745.1 uncultured Acetobacteraceae bacterium | reverse complement strand
GGTTCGAGCGCGACGGCTACCCGATGCTGGTGTACGAGAGCGTCCGGCGGTGAACCCGGACGCTCCGCCTGCGGCGGCCCGGTTCAGGACGCGTGCGACACTTGCCTGGACAACGCCGCGATCAGCGCGTCGACGCTGTTGCCATGGCGGGCGAGATAGCTGGTGTAGTCGTCGCGCTCGTTGATGCTGAGGCTGACCCCTTCGGCCATCACGTCGACCACCTTGGGCGAGCCGGACGCGCTGCTGACGATCCACTGCACGTTGGTGTTCGGCTGCCCGGGACGGGTGATCACGGTCGGCACGGAGGTGCGGCCGTCACCCTGCGACGACGCGTTGCCGACGGTGATGGCGACGCCCTTGTAGTCGCCAAGATGCCCGGTGATGGAGTTGACCAGCACCTTGTGGAACAGCCCTAGGTAGCGCTGTTGCTGGTCCGGGGTGGCGGTGCGCCAGAACCGGCCCAGGCAGAAGCGCCCGATCGCGTCCACGTCGACGTCCTGGTTCAAAAGCGGCAGCACCTGCGTCTTCTTGTCGGCAGCGTCCCCGGGGCCGTTGACCACGGCGGTGAGCTTGACGCTGAGGTCGCGCACGAAGCCGGTGTCCGAAGCGGACTGGGCCCGTGCGGCCGACACCAGGGGCAGGCCGAGCGGCGCCAGCACCGGCATCGCTACCAGGGCCGCTGGCAGCAGCCCGGCCAGGACATAGGCGGCCGCCGGCAGGCGGTTGAAGGTTTTCAGCATGGCGATCCTGCCCGTGTCAGTGGGAATACCAGTCCGGAACCGTCGCCCGGTGGTCGTCGCGCATCGCCTGTATCTGTGCGTCGCGATGCTGTCGGTAGAGACTGCGTATGGTTGCGTATGGGTCTAGCGCATTCTTCTTCACTTGGTCGAGATCGGCCAACACCTGGGCACGCGCGTCGATGGTGCCGATGCCATAAAGCGCCCAGTTCAGGGTGATCAGGCCGTAGCCGCGCGGCACGTAGTCGAGCGGCGCCAGCGCGATGTCCATGCCGAAGCCGGAAGCGTCGCGCGGGTTGGATGGGCCGAGCAGGGGCAGGAACAGGTAGGGTCCTTCCGGCACGCCCCAGCTCGCCAGCGTCATGCCGCCATCGGCCGGGCTTGCCGGATAGCCCCAGCCCTTGGCCACGTCCAGCACTCCGCCGAAGCCCACGGTGGAGTTGATGAGGAACCGCATGAAGGTGTCACCGGCGCGGCGTGGCTTGGTCTCGAACACGTCGTTGACCAGCACCGCGGGGCTGGCGAGGTTGGCGAGCGCGTTGTGCACCCCGGTGCGGGCCGGCTCCGGCACCGCCCATACATAGGCCTGCGCCACCGGTCGCAGCGTGTAGGCATCCACCGTGTCGCTGACCCGGTAGAAGAAGCGGTTGGCCGGCTCGTAGGGATCGTTGGCGCGGTTGTAGTCCGCGAGCGCGCCCGGATCGGTCGGCCTGGTGGCGCACCCGGCCAGGAGCAGCGCCAGAACCGCGATGCACGCGTTCCTGCCAGTTCGTGCGACCGTCGATCGGCGGGAACAGATGTCCAAACGCATTCTCGACCCTCGCCTCTGCCCAGTGCCAGCCAGTGGTGTCCGGCACGACAGCCAGCCGCCGGCCCCGGAACCTGCTGCCCGGACTGTCTATCATGGCCTCGACGCCGTGCAATGCGCGGCGGCACCAAGACGGGGCGCTTGCAGGTTGCAGCCGCCGCAACCAGACTAGAAGAACATGATACAACCCCACCACAACCCGACGCTGCTGCAACCGCATGCTCCGGCGCGGGAACAAGCGCCAGGCATGCGTGGATCCGACACGCGGGAGCCGGAAGCGCAGGCGGCTCGCCACGCGCTGCCGCCGCTGGAGCGGTGGCTGACCGGCCCGCGCGTGACCGGGCTGCCGATGCCCCGCGCGGACCGCGCGCCGCCGCTGCTGTCGTTCGAGTTCTTTCCCCCGCGCACCGACGCCCTCGAACAGCAGCTCTGGGCCTGCATCCGCCGGCTGGAGGTGCTGCGGCCTTCCTTCGTGTCCGTAACCTATGGCGCCGGCGGCTCGACCCAGGCCCGCACCCATGACACGGTGTCGCGCCTGGTGCAGGAAACCGCGCTGGTACCGGCCGCCCACCTCACCTGCGTCGGCGCCAGCCGCGGCGAGGTGGACGACGTCGCCCGCCGCTACTGGGATTGCGGGGTGCGCCACATCGTCGCCCTGCGCGGCGACCCGGCGGTGAAGGGCGGGCGGTTCGAGGCCCATGCGGACGGCTATGCCAGTGCGGCCGAGCTGGTGGCCGGCCTGAAGCGCGTGGCCGACTTCGAGATCTCGGTCGCGGCCTACCCGGAGGTGCATCCCGAGGCGTCCAGCCCGGAAGCCGATCTCGACAACCTCAAGCGCAAGCTCGACGCCGGTGCCACGAGGGCGATCACCCAGCTGTTCTTCGACGCCGACGTGTTTCTGCGCTTTCTCGACCGCTGCGTCGCGGTCGGCATCACGGCGCCGGTGGTGCCGGGGATCATGCCGGTGTCAAACTTCGGCCCGGCCAAGCGGTTCGCGGAATCGTGCGGGGCGCAGGTGCCGGACTGGCTGGAGCACATGTTCGCCGGCGCCGAGGAGGAAGCCGAAACCCGTCGCATGATCGGCGCGGTGGTCGCCGCCGAGCAGGTGCGCCTGCTGCAGGCGAACGGCGTCGACGAGTTCCACTTCTAC
>CAXSHC010000379.1:0-2703 GCA_964236745.1 uncultured Acetobacteraceae bacterium | reverse complement strand
TCACCGCGCCCATGATCGGGTCGAGCCCGGTGGTCGGCTCGTCGAAGAACAGGATCTCCGGCTGGGCGGCGATGGCGCGGGCCAGGCCCACCCGCTTCTGCATGCCGCCGGACAGCTCGGAGGGTGCGAGGTTGCCGACGCTGGGATCGAGCCCGACCTGGACCAGCACCTGTCCCGCGCGCAGGCGCGCCGCAGCGCGGCTCATGCGGTCCCTGCCGCGACGCGCCAGCAGCCCGAACGCCACGTTCTCCCAAACGGCCAGGCTGTCGAACAGCGCACCGTTCTGGAACAGCATGCCGATGCGCTCGCGCGTCACCTCCTGTTCGCGCCGCCCCTGCGACAGCACGTCGACGCCGTCGATCTCGATGGTGCCGGCATCGGGCTCGATCAGGCCCAGGATGCAGCGCAGCAGCACCGACTTGCCGCTGCCTGAGCCGCCGATCACCACGGTGGAGGTGCCGGGGAGGACGTCCAGGTCGATGCCGTCGAGCACGCGCTTGGCGCCGAAGCTCTTGCTCAGGCCCCGGATCCGGATCTTTGGGATCCCGCCGCTCATCGCGAAAAGAACATCTCGGTCAGCACGTAGTCGAAGCACAGGATCAGGATGGATGCGGCCACCACGGCGGAGGTGGTGGAAGCGCCCACGCCCTGTGCGCCGCCGCGGGAATGGTAGCCGTTGTAGCAGCCCATCAGCGCGATCAGGAACCCAAACGCTGCCGCCTTGGCCAGGCCCACGATCACGTCCATCGGCTGCACAAAGGAAAAGGTGTTGGCGACATAGGCGGCCGGGCTGAAGCCCAGCTTGATCACGGCCACGATGAACCCGCCCATCACCCCCAGAATGTCGGCCACCACCACCAGCAGCGGCAGCGCCAGCATCCCGGCCAGCAGGCGCGGCGTCACCAGGTACTTCATCGGGTTGGTGGACAGGGTGCCGAGCGCGTCCACCTGGTCGGTGACGCGCATGGTGCCGATCTCGGCCGCCATCGCCGCCCCCACGCGGCCGGCCACCATCAGTCCCGCCAGCACCGGGCCTAGCTCGCGCACCACGCTCAGCACCACGATGTCGGCGATGGCGCTTTGGGCGTTGAAGCGCGAGAAGCCGGTATAGGATTGCAGCGCGATCACCATGCCGGAGAAGATCGCGGTGAGCGCCACCACCGGCAGGCTGTAGAACGCGAACTCGACGAACGCGAGGAGGAAGTTGCGCCAGTAGAACGGGGGCCGCAGGAGGTGCGACAACCCGTTCAGCGCGAACAAGGCCAGCCGGCCGGCGCCGCCCACAGTATCGAGCGCCAGCCGCCCCAGCGCCGAGACCGGTGCAGCGGCCCGTTCCGCCAAGCTGGGCCGATCGGTCTCCGCCACCTCCGGATCCGTCATGCGCACCGGGCGCGGGGATGGGACCGGACACAGGCTGGCGAATGGGAGTCTGGCCAATGAACGCCTAGCCAGAGCGCGCCTGGCCGGACGGGCGGGGATGAGCACATGAACTGTGCCTATAACGGTCCGGCCCCGGCGTCGAGTGGCGTCCTCGCGTCGCGACAAGCCGGCTGTGGACGCGGGCGGCCGCCCGGCCTTTCAAACCCTCTGGCGAGCGGATACGTTCGCCCGGGAACGATGCGAAGGGTTTGTCGCCGGATGTCGAAGCTCGTCCGCAAGCGTGTGCTCGTCACCGGAGGAGCCGGCTTCCTCGGCTCGCACCTGTGCGAACGCCTGCTGCACGACGGTCACGACGTCCTGTGCGTCGACAACTACTTCACCGGCAACAAGGACAACATCGCGCACCTAGTGTGCTCGCCGCACTTCGAGACCATGCGGCACGACATCAGCACACCCTTGATGGCTGAGGTAGACGAGATCTACAACCTGGCTTGCCCGGCCTCCCCGGTGCACTACCAGTACGACCCGGTGCAGACGCTCAAGACCAGCGTGCTGGGCGCGATCCACATGCTGGGCATCGCCCGGCGCACCGGCGCCAAGGTGTTCCAGGCGTCCACCAGCGAGGTATACGGCGACCCGGACGTGCATCCGCAGACCGAGGACTACCGCGGCAACGTCAACCCGCTCGGACCCCGCGCCTGCTACGACGAGGGCAAGCGCTGCGCGGAAACGCTGTTCTTCGACCACCGACGCCAGTACGGCACCCGCATCAAGGTGGCGCGCATCTTCAACACCTATGGGCCCCGCATGCATCCCGACGACGGGCGCGTGGTGTCCAACTTCATCACCCAGGCGTTGCAGGGCCAGGACATCACCCTGTATGGCGACGGCGGCCAGACCCGCGCCTTCTGCTACGTGTCGGACCTGATCGAGGGGTTCGTGCGGATGATGGACAGCGAGGACGACATCACCGGCCCGATCAACCTCGGCAACCCGCACGAGATCACCGTGCGCGCGCTGGCCGAGCGGATCCTGGCGCTGACCGGATCGCGCTGCCGGATCGTGTACCGTCCGCTGCCGGAGGACGACCCCACCCAGCGCTGCCCGGACATTTCCCGCGCCCGCGAGTTGCTCGGCTGGGAACCGACCGTAGCTTTGGAAGAAGGCCTGCGCCGCAGCATCGAGCATTTCAGGCGGTTGCTGGGCGGCGAAGCGTCCCCGGCCACGATCACCACCCCGGCTACCGTCGCCGGCTGAGCGGAACCACACTCCATGCGCATTGCGATGATTGGCGGCGGCTATGTTGGCCTGGTGTCCGCCGCC
>CAXSHC010000378.1:1901-2724 GCA_964236745.1 uncultured Acetobacteraceae bacterium | reverse complement strand
TGTACTACGAGCTGGTGGCGCTCGCGGTGGAGGGCACCCGCGCCGGCGTGCCCTGCATGGGCGTCTGGAGCCAGAACCGCTTCTTTCCGATTGGCCCGCTCGCGGAGGCCGCGTCGGACGATCCGGCGTGACGGTGCCGCTGGACGGCCTGCCCGGCCGGGACGGCTTGTCGCGGGTCTGGTCACTTCTGCCGGACGCGCGCCTGGTCGGCGGTGTGGTGCGGGACATGCTGGCGGGCCAGACCGTGACGGATCTCGATCTTGCCACCCCGGAGCCGCCGCAGGCGGTGATGGACCGTTTGCGCGGCGACGGGATCAAGGTGATCCCGACCGGGATCGCCCATGGCACCGTGACGGCCCTGCTGGACGGACATCCGTTCGAGATCACCACCCTGCGCCGCGACGTCGAGACCGACGGGCGCCACGCCGTGGTGGCCTGGACCGATGACTGGCGCGAGGATGCCGCACGCCGCGACTTCACCATCAACGCCATGTCGGTCGACAGGCACGCGGGCCTGCACGACTACTTCGACGGCGCCGTCGACCTTCATGCCGGCCGGGTACGGTTCGTGGGCGATGCCGCCACGCGGATCGCGGAGGACGCGCTGCGAATCCTCCGGTTTTTCCGCTTCCACGCACGCTACGGCCGTGGCGTCGCGGACCCGGCCGCAACCGACGCCATCGGCGGCGCCGTCGGGTCGCTGCGGCACCTGTCTGCGGAGCGGGTATGGACTGAGCTGCGCCGGCTGCTCGAAGGCCCGGACCCAGCCCCGGCGCTCGTGTCCATGCACCGGCTGGGCGTGCTGGACGTGCTGCTGCCGCAG
>CAXSHC010000378.1:0-1891 GCA_964236745.1 uncultured Acetobacteraceae bacterium | reverse complement strand
TGCAAGCGCCGCCGGACCCGCTGCTCCGGCTGGCGGGACTGGCCCTGGGCGACGCGGCAACCATCGCCGCCAGGCTCAAGCTGTCCAACGCCGATGCCGATCGCCTCCACACCCTGATGCACGGCGTTCGACCGCATCCCGGCCTCGACGACGATGGGCTGCGCCGGTTGCTCGCGGATAGCGACGCGGTCTCGTTGTGCGACCGTGGTTGGCTCGTTGCCGCCACGTCGGATGACCCGGGGGATGACCCGGCGCCCTGGTTCTCCTTGTGCCGACGCCTTTACGCGCTCGACCGGCCGGTGTTTCCGGTGTCGGGACGCGATGCGGTCGCCGCGGGGCTGCAACCCGGGCCGGCGATCGGCGTCGCGCTGAGGGCTGTCGAGGGCTGGTGGCGCGAGAACGGCTGCCGCGCCGACCGCGCCGCCTGCCTGGCCCAGCTCGGATCGCTCCTGCGCGGTTGACGCTCCCGCCGCCGGTCAGTCCTTGAGGTTCCTGACCGGCACTTCCTGCAGCGCGAGCTGCATCACCCGCCCGCTCTGCCACGCGTTCGCCCCGGCAAGCGGAGCCGGCGGCGCGATGTTCGAGCGGTTGCGCTTCTTGTTCGCCGTGGACACGCCGAAGCGCTTGTCCCGGTCCGCCAGCATCTTCCCATCTACCTGGTTGTCCCTGGTAAACCCCATCATCAGCTGCGGGATGCCCATGGGAAAGTCGCGGTTGGTGTCGATCTGCCAGGTATGCCAGGTCTTGCCGTAGGTGCCCGCCAGATCGGTCATGACGGCGTGCTCGGCCAGGTCCGGAACGCCCGGCGCGATCAGCTCGCCCGAGCCCACCTCGTAGTCATGGCTGTGCCAAAGCTTCTTCTCGTCCTCGGGAAGCGTCTCAAACAGCTTCCTGCTGACGATGTACTCGATGCCGATCAGCTTAGCATCTGACCGGTTGGCGTCATAGATGACGCACTGGTGGAAGTCCTCGTTCAGGTGGGTGCAGAAATGGTTCGCCTCCACCTGCCGCCCCATGTCGTCGGCATAGAAGTGGAAGCCGTTGAGATAGGCGCTCATCGCATCGAGCGGAGGCTTGGACTGGATGGCGTCGGCCGCAGTGTCGAGGACATGGCTGCGCGTCGACACCGGAGCACCGGGCACCGGCGCCTCGTGCTTGTTCCTGGCCCTGGCGCCGCGGCCCAGCAGCACGGCGATCGGCGTTGCCACCGCGACCGCGGCCAGGCCACGGCTGAAGCACCGTCGGCAGTGGAGGTTGTGCAGCATCGACATGGCTGGTTCCTTGTCCTGGCCCGAACCGTACCTGCCCCCGAAGGAACCCTGAAGGCCAGGCGGCCGGCCATCCGTCGAACAGCAACGGAGCACGCCGTCCGCCTGTTCCCGCGCAGGTCCGGTGCCGATGGTTTGTGATTGCCGGAACCCGCTGGTAAACGCCCGGAATGAACGTCGTGCCAAACCCGGCGGCGGCGGCCGTCGCTGCCGCGAAGCAGCCCGTCGTGTCCCCGCCCAGCCTGTCCTTGCTGCGCCGGCTGTGGCGCGAGGACGTGCGGCACCACCGTGGCCGCCTCCTGTCGATGCTGGTGCTGACCCTGCTGATGGCTGGCCTGACCGCGCTCTACCCGCTGGTGATCCGGCGCGCCCTCGACATGTTCGCCGCCCACGATCCGCGCATTCTGTACCAGGTGCCGGCCCTGGTGGTGATGATCACCGCGGCCAAGGCGGCGGCGCAGTACGGCCAGACCGTGGCGGTGCAGGACCTGGTGCTGGTGGTGATACGCGACTTGCAGCGGCAGATGTTCGGCCACCTGGTCAGCGCGGACGTCGCCCGGATCGAGCGGGAAGCGCCGGCCCAGCTCGCGGCCCGCTTCACCACCGACGCCGCGACCATCCGC
>CAXSHC010000377.1:0-2730 GCA_964236745.1 uncultured Acetobacteraceae bacterium | reverse complement strand
ACACCGTTCACGCTTCCGGTTCCGCCGCGGCCGGGACAGGCGGCGTCGAGATGATGGGGATCTCCAAGCTGTTCGGCGGCATCCGGGCGCTGGACGACGTGTCGTTCTCGGTCCGCCCCGGCGAGGTGCACGCGCTGCTCGGCGAGAACGGCGCCGGCAAGTCGACGCTGATGAAGATCCTGGCCGGCGCGCACCAGGCGACGACCGGCGAGATACGCATCAACGGCGACCGGGTCACCATCCCCTCGCCGCATGCGTCCCGTGCGCTCGGCATCGGCATCATCTACCAGGAGCTGGCCCTGGCTCCGGAACTGACGGTGGCCGAGAACATCTTCCTGGGCGAGCTGCCCGGGCTGGTGAACGTGCGGCAGCTGCGCGCCCGTGCGCGCGCCCTGCTGGACGGGCTCGGTTTTGCCATCGATCCCGGCGCCGTGGTCGGCAGCCTGCCGCTGGCGTTCCAGCAGGCGGTCGAGATCGCCAAGGCGATGTCGCGCCAGGTCCGTATCCTGATCCTGGACGAGCCGACCGCGGTTCTGGCGCCACCGGAAGTCGAGCGGCTGCTCGAGGTGGTGAAGGAACTGTCGCGTCGCGGCGTCAGCGTGATCTACATCTCGCACCGCCTGGACGAGATCTTCCGCATCGCCGACCAGATCACCGTGCTCAAGGACGGGCGCACCGTCGGCACCTATCCCGCGTCGGGCATGGACGAGCACCGGCTGATCTCGCTGATGGTCGGGCGCGAAGCCTCGCAGCTGTTCCCCAAGGTGGCCCGCACCAAGGGCAAGGAGCTGCTTCGCGTCGATACCCTGTCCGCGTCCGGGCTGGTCAAGAACGTTTCCTTTTCCCTGCACGCCGGCGAGGTGCTCGGCATCGCCGGATTGATCGGCAGCGGACGCACCGAGCTGGCGCGCGCCATCTTCGGCGCAGGCGGCATCGAGAACGGCACGGTCAGCGTGTCCGGCAGGCCGGTCTCGATCCGCACGCCCAGGCAGGGCGTCGCGGCCGGGATCGGCCTGGTGCCGGAAGACAGGAAGTCGCAAGGGTTGGTGTTGGCCCTGCCGATCCGGCAGAACGTCACCTTCACCTGCCTCCGGCGCTTCACCAACTGGCTGGGCGTGATCCGGCGCACCGCCGAGCGCGCATCGGTGGACGACGTGGCGCGCCGCACCACCATACGCGCCCGCAACCTCGACCTGCCCGTCAGCAGCCTGTCGGGCGGCAACCAGCAGAAGGTGGTGCTGGCCAAGTGGCTGGATGCGGGCTGCAGGATCATCATCCTCGACGAGCCCACGCGCGGCGTCGACGTGGGCGCGCGTGCGGAGATCTACGGGCTGATCGAGACGCTGGCGGCGAACGGCCTCGGCGTGATCGTCATCTCGTCCGACCTTCTCGAGGTGATCGGTGCGTCCGACCGCATCCTGGTGATGAGCGGCGGCCGAATCAGCGGCGAGCTGTCGGCGCGACACGAGTTCACCGAGGCGCGCATCATGCAGCTGGCACTGCGCAGCGCTGCCCATGTCGGCGCCGGTTCGAGGGAGGCCTGAGTGGCAGTGGTGCAGACGGCCGATCGGCCCACCGGCGGCGACGCCAAGCGACGCCTCGATTGGAAGGCCCTTGCCGCCAACTGGAGCACCATCGCGATCTTCGTGGTGCTGGTTCTGGTCGCGAGCCTCATCTCCACAAGCTTCCTCAGCAGCCGCAACGTCGAGAACGTCCTGCGCCAGGTGGCCAGCACCGGCGTGATCTCCATGGGCATGCTGCTGGTGATCCTGACCGGCGGCATCGACCTGTCGGTAGGCTCGGTCGCGGCACTCGGCAGCATCCTGTGCGCGTCCCTGCTCACGACCCAGACGCTCTGGACCGCGATCCCGCTCAGCCTCGCCGCCGGCGGCGCCCTGGGTGCCGTCGCCGGCTACTTCGTCGCGGTGCGGCGCATGCCCGCCTTCGTGGTCACGCTGGCGGTGATGACCATCGCCCGCGGCGCAGCGCTGATCGTGTCCGAAGGCCATCCGATCTTCATGGGCGACAACGGGGCTTGGCTGGACGGCGGGTTCAACCGGGGCAGCCTGCTCGGCATCCCGCTGCCGGTGGTGCTGATGCTTCTGGTGTTCGCCGCTGCCGCCTTCGTGCTTCGCCTCACTGCGTATGGCCGGCTGGTGGTGGCGATCGGTTCCAACAGCGAGGCGGTGCGGCTGTCCGGCGTGCGGGTGACGCCGCGGATCTTTTCCGTCTACGTGGTGTCGGGCGTGCTGTCGGCGCTGGCGGGCATCGTTATCACCGCGCGCTCCGGTGTCGGCTCGCCGGTGGTCGGCATCGGCATGGAGCTGGACGTGATCGCGGCCGTGGTGATCGGCGGCGCCAGCCTGATGGGCGGGCGCGGCACCGCGCTCAACACCCTGATCGGCGTGCTGACGCTGGGCGTGATCGGCAACATCATGAACCTGCTCAACGTTCCGGGCTACCACCAGGAGGTGGTCAAGGGGGTCATCATCCTGGTCGCGGTGCTGCTGCAGTCCTCGTTCTGGCCGCGCCGGGCCTGATGGCGTCGTCGGCAGCTCGCGACCTGCTGCTGGCGATCGACGTCGGCACCGGCAGCGTGCGCGCCGCGCTGCTGGATGCTTCGGGCAACACGCTTGCCTTCGCCGCCGAGGAGCACGAGCAGATCGTGCCGCATTACGGCTGGTCCGAGCAGCGTCCGGCCGACTGGTGGGCGGGTGCGGTCACCGTGAT
>CAXSHC010000376.1:0-2763 GCA_964236745.1 uncultured Acetobacteraceae bacterium | reverse complement strand
TACTGGTTTGGGGGTACGTGATGAACGCACTTGCTCAACTGGGGATGGTCTCGGATCTTCCGAGCAATATCCAGATGTTCCCTGTTTCTTCCGCTGGCTCCGCGGAAGATGCCAAGGATTATTTCGTCGAGAAAGACGGCATGAAGTTTGCCGGGACGCATCTTCTCGTCGACCTGTGGGATGCCACCAATCTCGGCGATCCCGAGATGATCGACCGGGCGCTGTGCGATGCGGCGGTCGCTGCCGGTGCAACCATCTTGCACAGCCATTTCCACCACTTCTCGCCCAATGGCGGCGTGTCGGGCGTGGTGGTGCTGGCGGAAAGCCACATCTCCATCCACACTTGGCCGGAGCGGGATTTTGCAGCGGTCGATATCTTCATGTGCGGCTCGTGCGATCCGCATCTGGCGATCCCTGTGATGCAGCGCACGTTCCAGGCGGCGCGCGTCGAGCTGGACGAGCAACGGCGCGGCCGCATAGGCTGATCGACCTCGGCCTGGGGATCGGAAAGGCCGGGACGATCCCGGCCTTTTCTTGAGCGTCACGCATCCGGATCGTTCCCGACGTGATGCGAAACGGTGGATGCCGGCAATGACCGAAACCTGGATCAACGAGACCCTGTATCCAGCCTGGGGGCAACGTTTCCAGATCCAGCGGGAGTTGGCGCGGGTGCGCAGCGACTTCCAGGAGATCCTCCTGTTCGACAGCGAAACGCATGGCCGCGTGTTGTTGCTGGACGGGGTCATACAAATCACCGAGCGCGACGAGTTCGTCTACCAGGAGATGCTGGCGCACGTCCCGTTGCTGATCCACCCCGAGCCAAAAAGCGTTCTGATCATCGGTGGCGGAGACGGCGGCGTGCTGCGTCGCGTGCTCGAGCATACCACCGTCTCGCGCGCTGTGATGGTGGAAATAGACGCGGAGGTGATCCGGCTGTCACAGGAGTTCCTGCCGAAGATCGCAGGAAATGCCTGGATCGATCCAAGAACAAAGATCGTCGTCGGCGACGGTATAGCCTACGTCCGCGAGGCACAGGACGCGAGCGTCGATGTGATCATCGTCGACAGTACCGATCCGGCCGGCGTGGGCGAGGTCCTGTTCACCGACGACTTCTACCAGAACTGCGCTCGCGTGCTCACGCCTGACGGCTTGATCGTGAACCAGTGCGGCGTCCCGTTCATGCAAGCCGAGGAATTGCAACACACGAGCGCAAGACGTGCCAAGTTTTTCCCGAGTGTTTCCGCCTATGTGGTCGCTGTCCCGACCTACGTAGGCGGCTTCATGACCCTGGGCATCGCAGGCAAAGGCGACGCGTTGGTAAACCGACCCGACATTGCGACAACGAGGTCACGCGCCACGCGTGCCGGTATTCTCGGCCATACGCGTTATTGGACATCCGAGATCCAGGCCAACGCTTTTGATCTGCCACCCTACATCGCCGAGCACCTGCCGCCGCGATAGGGTTCTGATGGTCGTCATGCCCGCGTTGGCGTGGTCTTACAGCCGCCCGCGCTCGTCGCGTTCCGGCGCGCGCTCAGCATGTTCGCCGTTCTGGTTGGTGAGATCCGGCGCTGGCGACTGGTCGAGCGGCTCGGCCTTCTCGACGTCCGGGCCGGACTGCACACTGTTGCCGCCCACCGGTTCCACGTTCTTGGCACCGGCGCGCGTGCCGCCAAGGATGTCGGTCCCGGTGGGCTGGTCGGGGTGCGCTTTCGGCTGGTCCTGCGGCATCACAATGCTCCTCGCACGGGCAACGCCCGCCGGTTGACAAGGTTCGTCCGCGCCGGCCGGTCGAGGCACCGCACCGTTGCGCAAAAGCACCAGCGGTGCGACCTCATGCCGGGCGCGCTGCAGTGCGGTTGCCGGTTCAGGAGGGATCACCATGCAGCGCTTGATCCGGATCGGCCTCGTGTTGCCGTTGCTGGCTTCGGCCTGCGCGACCCCGCAGGAACGGGTCGCGGACAGGGAGGACAGGCTGGCGGCAGCCGGCTTCCACGCCCGGCCGGTCGACACGCCGCAGCGTGGGGCATTGCTGCAGCGGTTGCCGCCGCAACGCTTCGTGCTGCTGCCCGTCCGCAGGCGATATCTCTATGTTTATGCCGATCCCCTGGTCTGCGGTTGCCTGTATGTCGGCTCGGAAGCATCCTATGACCTATACAGGCAGCAGGTGTTCCAGCATCACCTGGCGGACGAGCCGCGGCTCGTAGCACCGCTCGATGTCGGTCCGGGCTGGAGCCTCGACGACTGGGACGGGTCGCGAGATCCGGGCCGCATCGGCAGGCCCGGTCCCGGATCCTATTGAACCATCCGCGCCGGAGCGAACCGCATCGCTGCCGCCAACCACAAGGAGCCTCGCATGGCCATGGCACCCGGCAACATCCCGCTGCGTCGAGCCGATGGAAGCGACGCCAGCCTGGCCGACTACGCGGGTCAGGTCGTCCTAGTCGTCAACGTCGCCTCCAAGTGCGGGCTGACGCCGCAGTACGAGGCCCTGCAACAGCTTCACGTTGCCCGCCACGCCGACGGCCTGACGGTGCTCGGCTTCCCATGCAACCAGTTCCGTGGCCAGGAGCCGGGCAGCGACGACGAGATCCAGCAGTTCTGCCGGTCGACCTATGGCGTCGAGTTCCCGGTGTTCTCCAGGATCGCGGTCAACGGTCCTGAGCGTCATCCACTTTACGCTGCCCTGGTGGAAGCGATGCCGGCGGCGGTCGAACGGCCGGAAGGCGGGATGCGAGCCAAGCTGGCAAGTCGTGGCGTCTA
>CAXSHC010000375.1:0-2772 GCA_964236745.1 uncultured Acetobacteraceae bacterium | reverse complement strand
TCTGGGCATGGTCGCGGCGGCGGAAGCGGTGGCCGACAGCGGCTGGGTGCCCGAAACCGAGAACGATCGCGAGAACACCGGCGTCATGATCGGCTCGGGCATAGGTGGCCTGCAGACCATCTACGAGGCGTCGATCCAGGTGCACGAGGGCAAGGCACGCCGGATCTCGCCGTTCTTCATCCCGTCCGCGCTGATCAACCTGATCTCCGGCCACGTCTCCATCCGGTTCGGCTTCAAGGGGCCGAACCATTCCGCCGTGACCGCCTGCGCCACCGGCGTGCATGCGATCGGCGACGCCGCCCGCTTGATCATGCTGGGCGACGCCGACGTCATGGTCGCAGGCGGCGCCGAAGCGGCGGTGTGCGAGCTCGGCATCGCCGGGTTCTGCGCATCGCGCGCCCTGTCCACCGGATTCAACGATACCCCGGGCCGGGCATCGCGCCCCTGGGACAAGGATCGCGACGGCTTCGTCATGGGCGAAGGCGCCGGCATCCTGGTGCTGGAGGAATACGAGCATGCCAGAGCGCGCGGCGCCAAGATGTACGGCGAGGTGATCGGCTACGGCCTGTCCGGCGACGCGTACCACATCACCGCCCCCGCCGAGGGCCACGCCGGCGCCTACCGTGCCATGGTCAAGGCGCTGAACAGCGCCGGCATCGGTCCCGGCGACATCCAGTACGTCAACGCCCACGGCACCTCCACCATGGCCGACGACCTGGAGCTCGAAGCGGTGGAGCGCTTGTTCGGCGACCACGGCCGGGGCCTGGCGATGTCGTCCACCAAGTCGGCCACCGGCCACCTGCTGGGCGCTGCCGGCGCGATCGAGGCGATCTTCTCGCTTCTGGCGATACGCGACGGCGCGGTGCCGCCGACCCTGAACCTCGACGACCCGTCGCGCGCCAGCGCCATCGACCGGGTGGCGCACGAGGCGCAGCGCCGTCCCATCAGCGTGGCGCTCAGCAACAGCTTCGGCTTCGGCGGCACCAACGCCAGCCTGGTGGTGCGCGGCGTCTGATCCCGTCCATTACCGGCGCCCGTTCGCGCTGATGCGCAGGCTTCTCGTCCTGCTGCTCCTGCTGTCTAGCCTGGGCGGCGCCGGCGTGCTGGCTTTGCGCGCCCTGGCTGCGTGCGCCGGCCCTTTGCCGCAGACCACGGATCTCGTGGTGCCGCACGGCCGCCTGCGCGCGGTGGCGTCCGTGCTGCAGGGCGACCGCGTGCTGGCGCCGGGGCAGCTGGAGCTGTTGCTGTTCGCCCTGCTGGCGCGGATCACCGATGGCGGCCTGCCGCTGCACGCGGCGGAGTTCCGCTTTCCGGCGCACGCCTCGCTGCTGGCGGTGCTGGCGATCCTGCGTCATGCCCGTCCGGTGCAGCACGAGCTGACCATCCCCGAAGGCCTGTCCGCGGCGCAGGTCGCCGCCCTGGTGGACGACGCCCCCACCCTTGCCGGCGGGTTCGACCTGCCGGCGGAAGGCGGCGTGCTGCCGGAAACCTATGATTACGAGCGAAACACGTCGCGTAGCGCCCTGCTCGGGCGCATGGAGGCGGCGTTGCGGCAGACGCTGGCCGCCGTGTGGGCCGGCCGCGACCCCTCCGTGCCGTTGTCGGATCCGGAACAGCTTCTGGTGCTGGCCAGCATCGTCGAGCGCGAAACCGCGCTGGCGAACGAGCGGCCCCTGGTGGCGGAAGTGTTCCTCAACCGCATCAGGCAGGGCATGAAGCTGCAATCCGACCCGACCGTGTCCTATGCCGCCGCGGGCGGCCTCGGTTCCCTGCCGCGTCCGATCACCCGCTCCGACCTGCTGCAGCCCAACCCCTACAACACCTATGTCATTCCCGGCCTGCCGCCCGGGCCGATCAGCGCGCCGGGCCGTGCCGCGCTGGAAGCGGTGGCGCATCCGGCACAGGGCAACCTGCTCTACTTCGTTGCCAACGGTGCGGGAGGCCACGCCTTTGCCGCCGACCTTCCGGACCATCTGCACAACGTCGCCCAGCTGCGCGCGATCGAGGCAGCCCGTCCCGGCCAGATGCCGACCCTGGACCCCCTGCGCGCCCCGCCACAGGTTCCCATCACGCCGAGGAGATAGCCCGGCCCGGCAACCGGGTCGGAAGCGCGGGGTTCTAGCGCCACGCCCGCTTCCGGAGAGTTGCCGTATGCCCGACGTCACCCGCCGTACCCTGTTCGGCAGCACGGTCGGCTTGGCCGGTGCCGGCCTGATCGCCCCGGCCCTCGGTGCCACCCTGGGCGCCAGCCTGACCGGCGGGCAGCAGGAGCCGCAGGACCTGCGCGGGGTGATCAAGGACAACAAGGTCACCCTGCCGCCGCTGCACCAGGCGAGCGAGGCCAACGGGTCGGTGCCCAATCCCATGCCGCCGGGCAAGCGGCTCGGCTTCGCCGTGGTAGGCCTCGGCGCGCTGGCGCTGGAGAACATCATCCCGGGCTTCACGGAAGCGAAAAGCGTGCGTCTCGTGGCCCTGGTCAGCGGCGAGCCAGACAAGGCGCGCATCGTCGCCGCCCAGTACGGCGTGCCGGAAAAGAACCTCTACGACTACAACAACTTCGACCGTATCAAGGACAATCCCGAGATCGACGTCGTCTACATCGTGCTGCCCAACGCCCTGCACGCGGAGTTCACCATACGCGCGGCGCAGGCCGGCAAGCACGTGCTGTGCGAGAAGCCGATGGCGGCGAGTGTCGCGGAAGCGCAGTCCATGGTGGATGCCTGCAAGGCCGCGAACCGCTCAACGACGACGGCCTCGTCCTCCGTCGGCAGG
>CAXSHC010000374.1:0-2784 GCA_964236745.1 uncultured Acetobacteraceae bacterium | reverse complement strand
AGGAAGTCGGCGGCGACCGTGTGGACCTCCAGGGCGGGGTGGCTTGCGCGCATCCGTCCGGCGATCGCCGCCAGCGCCGGGGCGGCGATGTCCACCGGCACGTAGGCCGCGAAGTCGCACCCCGCCGCGTCCAGCAGCGCCACGCCCTTGGCCTCGTCGGACGCGCCGTACTCGACCAGCGCGGCACCGGGAGGCGCATGGGCCGCGATCTCGGACGCGTGCCGGCGGAGCAGCGCCATCTCGGCGCGCGTGACGTAGTATTCCGGAAGCAGCGTGATGCGGTTGAACAGCGCGCAGCCGGTTTCGTCGTAGAACAGCTTGGCCGGCAGCGTCTTCTGCGCGGCGGACAGCCCGGCCAGGATCTCGTCCATCACGGTTCCGGCCGGCTGCGGGGCGTCCGGCCCCGGAGCGTGCGGCTGTGGGGCGTCCGGCTCGGCAGCATCTGGCATCATGGCGTTTGTCATCGTGGCGTCTGGCATCATGAGATTCCCGAACGCCTAGAGGTCGCGGGCGAGGCGCAGCCCGGCCACCTGCCAACGTTTGTCCGGCGGAAAGAAGTTGCGGTAGCTCGCGCGCGCATGGCCGGAGGGCGTGGCGTAGGAGCTGCCGCGGAGCACCATCTGGTTGATCATGAACTTGCCGTTGTACTCGCCGATCGCCCCAGGCTCGGCCCGGAACCCGGGATAAGGCAGGTAGGCGCTGTTGGTCCATTGCCAGGCGTGGCCCAGGAACTCCGGCAGCGCGTCCGCGGCGGCCGCTTCCAGCTCGAACTCAGTCGGCAGCCGGGCCTCGGCCCAACGGGCATAGGCGTCGGCCTCGTACCAGCTGACGTGTCGCACCGGCTGTTCCGGATCCACCGGTTCCAGCCCAGCCGGCGTCACCGTGAGCCAGCCGCCCTCGCCGTCGGGGCGCCAATGCATCGGCGCGTCCCATCCCTCGCGGCAGGCCAGCGCCCAGCCATCCGACATCCACAGGGAGGCGGTGCGGTAGCCGCCCTCCTCCATGAAGGCGCGCCATTCCACGTTGCGCACCAGCCGGTTGGCCAGCGCGTGCGGCTGCAGCAGCGCCTGGTGCCGGGGAAACTCGTTGTCGAAGCCGAACCCGTTCCCGTCATGGCCGATCGCGGCCAAGCCATCCGGCCGGTCGAGGAACCGCGTCGGTCCGGTGGCGCCGGCGGAGGGCCGCCAGCCCGGCAGCACCGCCAGCCCCTGCTCCCGCCAAGCGAGCGGGTTCTGGGCAAAGGCGTGCAGCATGTCGGTCACGAGCAGCTCCTGGTGCTGCTGCTCGTGATGCAGGCCGAGGGTGACCAGCGCCCGCAGCGCCGGGGAGCTGTCCGCGTCCAGCAGCGCGCCCATCGCCGCGTCGACATGGTTACGGTAGCGGCCGACCATCTCGACGTCCGGCCGCGTCACCAGCCCGCGCGTGGCCCGCGGGTGACGGGCACCCACCGCCTCGTAGTACGAGTTGAACAGGAAGGAGAACGCGTCGTCGTAGGGGCGGTAGCCGGGCGCCTGCGGCTGCAGCACGAACTGCTCGAAGAACCAGGTGGTATGCGCCCGGTGCCACTTCGCCGGGCTCGCGTCCGGCATCGACTGGATGCACTGGTCCTCGGACGTCAGGGCAGCGGCAAGCGCCTCCGTGTGCGACCGGACCGCGCGGAACGGTTCCAGTACGGCACCATCGGCGTCGATCGGGGGGGATGCCTGTGCCATGGTGATCCTGCTGCCGATCCCTGCCATCGCTTGTTCTCCCGGAGTTCCAAAGCGTCGAACCATGAACCGGATCGCCCGTCGCCCGGCCCACCTCGTGCGGATCCTGGCCTCGTTCTGGCTGGGTGCCGCCGCACCGGACGTCTCAGAAACGGTGACGGTGCACGGGCATCGCCGGCTCGTCCAGCCCGCCCCGGTGCCGGCCTGGAATTCCCGCTTCGACCCGCCCGGCTCAGCGGACGCCCTGCACGACAGCGACACTGGCGCCGACCTCAGGGCGTTCGGGCCCGCCTATTCCGCGGCAACCCCGTCACCGCCGATCAACCCCGCCCTTCGCGGCGACCTCCAGGGCGACCCGCTTCCAGTCGGGCCACCCTGACGAACCGTTGCAGTTCTCAGGCGACCAGCGGTGGGTTGCGTTCGGCGAACCCGTCCTGGTGCCAGTACGGGTACGGCTTGGGACGGGCGCTGGCCTTGTCCAGGGTCGCCACCTGCTCCGGAGTGAGTGACCAGCCGACCGCGCCCAGGTTCTGGCGCAGCTGCTCCTCGTTGCGTGCGCCGACGATGACGTTGGCGACGGTGGGCCGCCGCAGCAGCCAGTTCAGCGCCACCTGCGGCACGGTCTTCTCCACCTCGGCCGCCACCGCTTCCAGCGCGTCGACCACTTGGTAAAGGTACTCGTCCGGCATCTGCGGGCCCTGCTCAGAGGTCTTGTGCAGGCGGGACTGCGCCGGGATCGGCTTGTTGCGGCCGATCTTGCCGGTCAGGCGCCCCCAGCCGAGCGGGCTCCACACCACCGCGCCCACGCCCTGATCAATGCCCAGCGGCATCAGCTCCTGCTCGTAGTCGCGGCCGATCAGGGAATAGTACGCCTGGTGCGCCACGTAGCGCGGCAGGTTGTAGCGCTCGGCGGTGGCCAGCGACTTCATCAGGTGCCAGCCGGAGAAGTTGGAGCAGCCGACGTAGCGGATCTTGCCGGCGCGCACGAGGTCGTCCAGCGCCGACAGGGTTTCCTCGACAGGCGTGAGCGCGTCGAAGCCGTGCAGCTGGAACAGGTCGATGTGGTCGGTGCCGA
>CAXSHC010000373.1:0-2792 GCA_964236745.1 uncultured Acetobacteraceae bacterium | reverse complement strand
CCGGCGGCGCCGCGCCGGCGATCCTGTCCGCGGCCAACGAGGTCGCGGTGGACGCCTTTCTCGGCCGGCGTATCGGCTTTCTCGACATCGCCCGGCTGGTGGAGGCGGTGCTGGACCGGCTCGGCGCGCCGCCGGCCGACACCATCGACGCGGTGCTGCACTGGGACGGGGAAGCGCGGCGACAGGCCGAGGCCCACGCATCCCGCCGCGCCGCCGCACGCGCCGCCTAAGCACCCGCCGCCTGAGTTCCGGAGGCTTCGCCCACCATGCCCGACTTCCTGCGTACCGTTCTGGCCGCCGTGTTCGTGCTCGGCGTGCTGGTGTTCGTGCACGAGCTCGGCCACTACCTCGCGGCGCGCTGGCGCGGCGTGCATGTGGAGGTGTTCTCCATCGGCTTCGGCCGGCCGCTGTTCCGCTGGCGCGACCGCGTCGGCACCGAGTGGCGCCTGTGCGTGCTGCCGATCGGCGGCTACGTGAAGCCGCACGGTTTCGAGGGCCCGGAGGACGCCACCCCCGAGATGCGCGCCGCCTGGTTGCCCGGCCGCACCTTCCACGACAAGCCGGTGCTGAGCCGGGCGATCGTGATCGTCGCCGGTCCGGTGTTCAACTTCCTCCTGGCCGTGGTGCTGTTCGCCGCCGTGTTCGCCACGGCGGGCAAGCCGGCCGACCAGGCCGACTTGGCGATGATGCGCCCGACCGTGGGCGGGGTCGCCCCGAACAGCGCGGCCGAGCGCGCGGGCCTGAAGGGGGGCGACCTGATCCAGGCGGTGGACGGCGCCACCATCGCCAGCTTCGGCAACCTTCAGCGGCTGATCGCCGCCAGCCCGGGCCGGACCGTGCACCTCGAGGTGCTGCGCGACGGCCACGAGCGCGATCTGCAGGCGACACTCGGCACCGTGCATGGCGGTGGCGGGCTGACCACCGGGCAGCTCGGCGTGATGGCCGAGCCGCCGCCGCCCCGGCGCGTGGGTCCGGGCGAGGCGGTGGTGGCCGCAATCCATACCACCGCGGTGGTCAGCGTGAGCTGGGTCGCGGGGTTGTGGCAGATGCTCACCGGGCACGTCGCGGCGTCCCAGCTCGGCGGTACCCTGCGCATCGCCCAGATGTCCGGTCAGTTCGCAGCCGCCGGCACCGCCAGCCTCATGACCTTCATGGCCATCCTGTCGATCAACCTCGGGCTGGTGAACCTCCTGCCCGTGCCAATCCTGGATGGCGGACGGCTCCTGTTCTACGCGATCGAGGCCTTGCGTGGCCGGCCGGTATCGCGAGGCGTGCAGGAAGCGGGCTTCCGTGCCGGCTTTGCCTTGATCGCGGGGTTGTTCCTGTTCGCCACCGTCAACGACCTGGCGCAGTTCGGCCTGTTCGGTTGGCTGCGGCACGTGATCGGGTAACAATCGCGATCGAGCCGGTTGCGGTGCCGCGCTTGCGCTGGCGCCCGGTATTCGGGTAGCTCCGGCCAGCGGGCGCTGCCTCCCGATTTCGTCATCGTCCGGTGGCGGCGGCGGGTCGGCGTCCGAGCGAGCGGCGAACCCCGGCCCGGGGGAAGCGGCCTCGGACAGCTCTGGGGGATGGGTCGCCTTGTCCGGTAAACGTTCTGCTCTGCTCGCTTCCGTCTGCCTGCTTCCCTTCGCCACCGCCGCCGCAGCCGCCCAGAATGCGCAGGCCCCGGCTGCGGCCCACCGCCAGGGAACCGGCGCGCATGGGCTGCGACATCACCCGGTACGCCGCGTCGCCGCCCGCCGCCCGGCATCGGAGCCGGCGGAGTCCGGCGGCACCATCCGGTCGATCCAGGTGCAGGGCAACAACCGCATCGAGACCGGCACCGTGCTGTCTTACCTGGTGGTGCAGGCGGGCGAGCCGTTCAACCAGGAGGAGCTCGACCGCAGCCTGAAGACGCTCTACGCCACCGGGCTGTTCCGCGACGTGACCCTGCATCGCCACGGTGACACGCTTGTGGTGGTGGTGGTCGAGAACCCGATCGTCAACCGCATCTCTTTCGAGAACAACCACGCGGTCAAGGACGACGACCTGCGCAAGGAGATCGAGCTGCGCGCGCGCGCCGTCTACACCCCCGAGATGGCCAGCCGCGACCGGCAGAAGATCCTCGACCTTTATGCCCAGAAGGGCCGCTACGCCGTCACCGTGACGCCGCAGATCATCCGGCTGTCGCACAACCGGGTGGACGTGATCTTCCAGATCAGCGAGGGCGAGCTGACCCTGGTCCGCAAGATCAGCTTCGTCGGCAACAAGGCGTTCAGCGAGAACCGCCTGTCGCAAGTGATCACGTCCAAGGAAACCGCCTGGTACCGGTTCTTCTCGTCTTCCGACGAGTATAACCCAGACCGCGTCAAGTACGACTCCGAGCTGCTGCGCCGCTTCTACCTGCGCAACGGTTATGTCGACTTCTCCGTCGCCGACGCGACCGCGGAACTGGCTCCCGACCGCAAGTCGTTCCTGATCACCTTCACCATCAGCGAGGGGCCGCGCTACCGCATCGGCCACATCGAGGTGAAGTCCAGCCTGCGCCACGTCAGCTCCAAATCCCTGCGTCCACAGATCGGGCTGTTCGAGCACCAGTGGTACAACGGCGACGACATCCAGCGCGTCACCGAAGGGCTGCAAACCAAGCTCCAGGCCAGCGGCCAGCCCTTCGCATCCGTGCATCCCGAGATCGCGCGCAACACCGACAACCACACTGTGGACCTGCTGTTCGACGTCAGCGAGGGCCCGCGCGTGTATGTCGACCGCATCGACATCAACGGCAACACCATCACCCAGGACCGGGTGATCCG
>CAXSHC010000372.1:0-2800 GCA_964236745.1 uncultured Acetobacteraceae bacterium | reverse complement strand
GGCGTCACCTCGGCGGCGCTCCCGGCCAGGAACACCTCGTCTGCCCCCGCCATCTCGTCCGGCATGATCACCCGCTCGATCACCGGGATCTGCCGCTTGTGGGCCAGCGCCATCACGGTGCGCCGGGTGATGCCGTCGAGGAAGCAGTCGGGGATCGGCGTGTGCAGCGCACCGTCCTTCACGAAGAAGATGTTGGCCCCCGTCGCTTCCGACACCTGGCCGCGCCAGTCCAGCATCAGCGCGTCGTTGAACCCGGCCGCTTCCGCCGCGTGCTTGGACATGGTGCCGATCATGTACAGGCCGGCCGCCTTGGAGCGGATCGGCGCCGTTTCGGGATGCGGCCGCTTCCATGGCGCCATGCCGAGCCGCACCCCCTTCATCCGGTCGGCGCCGAACAGGTTGGGCCAGGCCCACACCGCGATCATCAGGTGGATGGTGGTCTGCTGCGCTGACACGGACAACTGCTCGGCGCCGCGCCAGGCGAGCGGGCGGATGTAGGCGTCGGTCAGCCCGCTTTCCTGCAGCGCCAACCGGCACGCGTCGTCAATCTGCTCGGCGGAATAGGGGATCTCAAAGCCCAGAATGCGGCCGCTCTCGACCAGCCGCTCGGTGTGCTCGCGCAGCTTGAAGATGTGGCCGCCATACGCGCGCTCGCCTTCGAACACGGCGCTGGCGTAGTGCAGCCCGTGCGACAAAACGTGCAGCTTGGCGTCGCGCCAGGGAATGAGCCGGCCGTCCCACCAGATCGAGCCATCCCGGTCGTCGAACGGAACGAGGGTCATGCACGGTGTCCTTCTGCTGGCGCGCTTCGGAATGCCCTAAAAGGCCGCTTCCATTAAGTCAATGAAGCTGTCTTAACTGCCGCTGCGCGCGGGCTGCATGGGCGGATGGGTATGGAGCAGAAGACACCTCCGCACGGGCTGGCGGTATCGCGTCCGGGGGTCCATGGCGGCTCAACGGGGGAGCAGGGCGCCGGCACCGGGCTGTTGTTCCTGCGCGAGGAGCAGATGCGCTTGGCGCAGGATCTGTTCTTCTTCGCCTACCGCGATCTGACCGCCTCGGCGGACGCCATCCTGGCCGAGCTCGGCCTGGGCCGGGCGCATCACCGGGCGCTGCATTTCGTGGGGCGCCGGCCCGGGATCGCGGTGAGCGAGCTGCTGGCGTTGCTGCGGATCACCAAACAAAGCTTGGCCCGGGTGCTGGGGGAACTGGTCGAGCGCGCCTACGTGCTGCAGGCACAGGGACCGCGCGACCGCCGTCAGCGCCTGCTGAGTTTGACCGAGGCCGGCCGGGTGCTGGAGCGCCGCCTGTTCGAGCGGCAGCGCGAGCGCATGGTGTCGGCCTATCGCGACGCGGGCGGAACCGCCGTGGACGGGTTCCGTCGCGTCATGCGCGGGGTGATGGACGAGGAAACCCGGCGCCTGCTCGAGCCGCAGGAGGCACCGCCGCCCGCCCTGCGACGGAGCGCCGGCTGATGGACATCGGCGTGGAAGCGCCCCACGTCCTGGTGGTGGACGACGACGCCCCGCTGCGCAGCCTGCTGCAGCGCTACCTCCTCGGCCAGGGATTCCGGGTGTCCACCGCCGGCAGCGCCGGCGACGCGCGTCGCCTGCTGGAGGCGATGCAGCCGGACCTGATGGTGCTGGACGTGACCATGCCCGGTGAGAACGGCCTGCAGCTGACCCGCGCCCTGCGCGAGATCGGCCATGACATGCCGATCCTGCTCCTGACCGCGCGTGGCGAGCCGCAGGATCGCATCGCCGGGCTGGAAGCGGGATCGGACGACTACCTTGGCAAGCCGTTCGAGCCGCGCGAGCTGCTGCTCCGCCTGCGCGCGCTGTTGCGCAGGATCGGCCCGCCCGCGCCCACGGAGAACGCCCGGCCGGTGCGGCTCGGCACCATGGAGTTCGACCCGGTCCGCGGTTTGCTCGAAGGCGCGGACGGGCCGGTGCACCTCACCGGTGGCGAGTCGGCGCTGTTGAGCGTGCTGGCGCGCCATCCGGGCGAGGTGCTGTCGCGCGAGGCGATCGCGCGCACGCTGGAGATGGACGAGGCGGGCGAGCGGGCCATCGACGTTCAGGTGACGCGCCTGCGCCGGCGCATCGAGGCCGACCCGCGTGAGCCGCGGTTCCTGCACACGATGCGCGGCCGCGGCTACGTGTTGCGGCCGGGAACCTGAACCGGCCGGCGGTCGCGCCGTGATCCCTACCGTGATTCGGGCCGGGCAGCGGCTGCTGCCGCCCGAACCGGAGCCGGCGCCGGCCCGGGTGCGGCCGGCGATACGCATCCCCTGGCGCCTGCGCCTCGACCGACCGATGCGCCGGGTGCTGCCGCGCTCGCTGCTCGGCCGCTCACTGCTGATCCTGCTGATCCCGCTGCTGGTGACACAGGGCATCTCGCTGGAGCTGTTCTACGGCAGCCACCTCGACGTGGTGTCGCGTCGGCTGTCGGGTGCGGTGAGCGGGGAGATCAACGAAACCCTGCTGCTGCTGGAGCGCACCCGTCGCAAGGCCGATCGCGACTGGCTGCTGCAGAGTGCCGCCACCCAGTTCCAGCTCGGCATGACCATGCGCCCGCACGCGCACCTGCTGAGCCGCGGCTCCACCAACGTGCTGGGACCGATGGACGAGGATCTGGCGGCGGCACTGCACCAGATCCGCCTGCCGTTCAGCGTGGACTGGGTCAGCGATCCGCACACGGTGATGATCCACATACAGCTTCCTGACGGCGTGCTGGACGTGGCCGCCCCGCGCAAGCGGCTCGACGTGGGGCCGATCTGGATCTTCGTGACCTGGGTGGC
>CAXSHC010000371.1:0-2811 GCA_964236745.1 uncultured Acetobacteraceae bacterium | reverse complement strand
GCTGCCGTTCACCCTGACCCCGCAGGGAAGCGAACTGCTCGACGCGTGCCGCGCATGCGTTTCCGCTGCCGAGACCCGGATCGGTTCCGGGCTGGGGGCGGAGGACGAGGCGGTGATCCGGCGCTGGCTTGTCGCCCTCGCATGTGATCTCACCGCGAACGATCCGGACCAGACCAGCCCACCCTAGGTCCTGGCGAGGAGTTTGTCGGGCTGCGGCATCCTGCGGTTGGCGGCCTCGGTTGCAAGGATCGATGCGGAGGCTCGGATCAGCCCTGGGCCTTCAACAACATGACGCCGCAGCAGATGACATACTCGACAGGGCAGCTCGGCCAAGCCGGCCGCCCCGCTTCAAACTGGACAGATGGCGATCATGGATGGCGAGGTCCCTGCACCCGTGAACAGCGGGAAGCGCCCTGTCGGCTCAGGCAACATGTATCAGGTGATCGCTTAAGGCGATCACACCGCGCTCCGGTCCAGGTGCTGGCAGGGCTGGGGTGGCGGGCTCCTACCTGCCGCCGGGCTTGATCGCGTGGTCGCCGGCGGCGTCGGCGGCCTTGCGGCACATGAACCTGCCGCGCTTGGTGTGGCCGAAGAACTTGTCGCCCTGCATGTGGTAGCCGCGGCTGCGCAGGTTGACCCACACCACCGCGTCGCCGGGGCAGGAAATGCCGGGCGTCACCGCGTCGGCGCTGGCGGGCGCGCGGGCGGACTTGCCGGCGGAACCCTGGCTCGGGGCCATCTGGCCAGTGCCAGTGCCAGTGCCAGTGCCAGTGCCGGAAGCCGTCGCCTGGCTGGCGGCGTTCTGGCTTTCGGAGCCGTGGGTGCCCCCGGGCGGGACGGCCCAGGCAGAACCGGAGATCAGGACGGCGGCGATGGCGGCGGCAACAACGGAACGGGGCATGGATGCGGGAACTCCTTGGGGGAAGGGGATAAGCAACGGGCCGGCGTCAGTCCGCCAGCCGGCGGGCGAGATAGGTGGCTTCCAGCGCCTGCTCATGCGCGATCTCGCTGAGGTTGGCGGTGCCGGCGTGGCCGCCCTCGGTATCTTCGTAGTACAGAAACGGCACGCCAAGCTGCTCGAGCCGCCAGGCGAAGCGGCGCGCATGCACCGGCCCCACCCGGTCGTCGCGGGTCGAGGTGAAGATGAACGGTTCCGGATACGCGACCCCGGGGCGAAGCGCCTGCAGCGGCGAGATCCGGGCCAGAAAGGCGCGCTCGTCGGGCTTCGACACGCTGCCGTACTCGTCCACCCAGGACGCGCCCGCCGCCATGTCCTCGAAGTGCAGCATGTCCAGCAGCGGCACGCCGATGATCACCGCGCGCCACAGCTCGGGATGTTGCGTGAACTCCACCCCCATCAGCAGCCCGCCATTGGAGCGGCCGCGTATGCCGAGCCGGCGCGGCGTGGTGATGCCGCGCGCGACCAGGTCGCGGCCCACGGCGGCGAAGTCGTCGAACACGCGCTGGCGCCGGGTCTTGCGCCCGGCCTCGTGCCAGGCCGGCCCGAACTCGCCGCCGCCGCGTATGTTGGCCAGCACGTACACCCCGCCTCGCGCCAGCCACAGCCGGCCGATCGCGCCCGAATATAGCGGCGTGCTGGAGATGCCGAAGCCGCCATAGGCGGTGAGCTCGGTCGGGTTGGTGCCGTCATGCTTCATACGGCGGCGGTGCACGGCGAAGTACGGGATCATGGTGCCGTCGGTCGAGCGTGCTTCCAGCTGTTCCACCACCAGGCCGGACGCGTCGAACTGCGCCGGCAGCGCCTTGATCCGTCCGGAAGCGCCGGTGCCGGCATCGACCAGCCAGAGCTGGCTCGGCGTCAGGAAGCCGGTCACCTGCAGAAAGGCGTGGTCGTCGTGCCGGTTGTTGTCGACCAGGGTGATGGACACGTTGTCCGGCAGGGGCAGGCGTTGCGTGCGCCAGCCGGTGGCGTCCGGGGTGAACACCAGCGCGCGGCCGGAAACGTTGTCGGCGATGGCCGCCACCACGTGGCCACGGGTGATGCCGACCGACGCCGCCTCGACCGACTGGCGCGGGCCGGGTGCGAACACGAGCTGCGGCGGGACGTCGGGACGGGACAGGTCCAGCGCGGCCAGGCTGCCGGCCGGGATCGCCGGCCCCGCCTTCGGCTGCCAGTCCTGGTCCAGCTTCGCCAGGAGGCGCCCGGCGACCAGCCCGATCACGGTCGCCTTGGGCGGCAACGGCAGCGGCGACAGGCCCTGCGGCGTCACCTGCCGGTACTCCTTGGTGAAGAAGGTGACGCCGCGATCGACCAGCACCGCCTTGTGCCCGTCGCCGTCGACCAGCACCTCGGGGCTGACGGAAATGTCGGTGGGCAGGCCGCGCGTCACCTCCACGGCCCGGTCCAGCGCCTGCCCGCGACGCAGCCGCTTGACGATGAACGGGTAGCCGGACGCGGTCAGGCTGCCTGGTCCCCAGTCGCGCGCCACCAGAAGCGTGTCCGCGTCCTCCCAGGCGATCATCTGCTTGGAACGCGGCAGCACGAACCCGTCCGCCACGAAGCGTTCGGCCCCAAGGTCGAACTCGCGCGCGGTGGTGGCGTCCTCGCCGGCGTCGGACAGCAGCACGAGGCAGCGCTTTTCCGCCGGCTCGGCGCACTCCACCCCCTTCCACACCCAGTTGGCGTGCTCGGAAGCGGACAGCGCGTCGAGGTCGAGCACCGTGTGCCAGGCGGGCGACGCGCCGCGATAGGAGCCGAGATCGGTGCGCCGCCACAGGCCGCGGCGATGCGAAGCGTCCTGCCAGAAGTTGTAAACCTGTCCGTCGATCACCTTGGGGGCGGGGATCCGT
>CAXSHC010000370.1:0-2815 GCA_964236745.1 uncultured Acetobacteraceae bacterium | reverse complement strand
GGGATCGCTATGCCCAGTGAGGCGGCGCCGCAGCTCCGACACCTGCTCAAGCCGATCCTGCCGTGGCTCGACGATCCCTCCACGGAGGAGATCGCGGTCAACAAGCCGGGCGAGTGCTTCGTCCGCCAGAAGGGAGTCTTCACCCGCCACGACCTGTCGCTCGACTACGACGACCTGGAGGATGTGGCGATCCTGGCGGGCGCCCTGCGCAGGCAGGACGTCGGGCCCCGTTCGCCGCTCTGCGCGACCGAGCTGCCGGGCGGCGAGCGCCTCCAGATCTGCCTGCCGCCTTCCGTGCCGAACGGGACGGTCAGCCTGACAATCCGCCGGCCCGGAACGAAGGTCTCCGCCCTGTCCAGCGTCTCCAAACGCTATGACACCTCGCGCTGGAATCAATGGGGCGCCCGCCGGGAAACCGAGCACTCGAACAACGCCGAGGTGCTCGGGCTGTTCGATGAGGGCGACCTCGAAGGCTTCCTTGAGGCCTGCGTTCGCAACCGCCTCACGATGCTGCTGTGCGGTGCCACCGGGTCTGGGAAGACCACGATGGGAAAAACGCTCATTTCCGCAATACCTGCCCATGAGCGGCTGATCACCATCGAGGACACGCTGGAACTCGTTATCCCGCACGAGAACCACGTCCGCCTGCTCTACTCGAAATCCGGCATCGGCCTCGGTGGCGTCACGGCCGAGGCGCTGTTGCAGGCGAGCCTGCGCATGAGGCCGGACCGAATCCTGCTCGGCGAGATGCGCGACGACGCGGCCTGGACCTACCTCAACGAGGTGGTGTCCGGCCATCCGGGTTCGATTTCCACCATCCACGGCGGCAATCCCGTGCAGGGATTTAAGAAGCTGTTCTCGCTGGTGAAGGGGTCTCCGCAGGGGGCGGCCCTGGAGGACAAGACGCTCATCGAGATGCTGTCCTCCGCGATCGACGTCATCGTGCCGTTCCACACCACGGGCGAGGTCTACCAGATCCGCGAGGTATGGCTCGCCGCCGATGCTCGCCGCCGCGGCGAAAGCGTCGCGAACCTGCTCTCCGACGGCTGATTGCAAAGGAAGCCAGCATGCCACCCGTATCCCGCGGTCCCCTTGTCGCCAAGCTCGTCGTTGGCCTGGTCTTCCTTGGCCTCGCCTGGACAGTGATCGCGTCCCTCGTCTTCCTTTACGGCACGCACCTCAACGCAAGCTTCGCGCATCCCTTCTGGCAGTGGTGGACCTACGCCCTCTTCTCGCCTCCCAACCCGATCGTGTCGCTGTGGCTCAGGATCGGCGCAGGCGCGGCGTCGGCAGTCATCGCGATCGGCTTGGCGGGGCTTGTCTTCCGGCGTCGTGCAACCGGTCCGTCGCTGCGGCGGAGCCTGTTCGGGCGCACCTCGGAGCCGATGCGCGGCGCGACCGACAACCACGGCCACGCGCAGTGGCTGTCGATGGCGAAGGCCCGCGAGGTGTTCCCTGGCCCCTCCCCTGAGTTCGGCGGCGTCGTCGTGGGCGAGGCCTACCGCGTCGATCAGGACAAGGTCTCGGCCATGACGTTCGACCCCGGCAACAAGGCCACCTGGGGCCAGGGCGGCAAGGCGCCCATGCTGATCGACCCCTGCAAGTCCGGGCCGACGCACAGCCTGGTGTTCGCGGGCGCGGGTTCGTTCAAGTCCACCTCGGCGGTGTCCACGCTCCTGACGTGGACTGGCTCGGCTGTCGTCCTCGATCCCTCCTGCGAGCTTGGCCCGATGCTGGCCGGCGCCCGCGAGGCCATGGACCACACGGTCTATCAGCTCGGGCTTGGCGGCGAGGTCGGGTTCAACGTGCTCGACTGGATCGACATCGACTCGCCGCTCGCGACCACCAACGTCATCTCTGTGGTCGGCTGGGTCTGCGGGGACGGTCCTGTCGGCGGCAAGGACAAGTCGTCCGACTTCTTCGAGGCACGGGGCCGTGCTCTCGTGACGTGCATCCTCTCGCACATGCTGTGGGACCCGGCCTTGCCAGCGGAGATGAAGACGTTGCGCACGCTGCGGGCTGGCGTGGCGACCCCCGAGAAGGAGATGCGGGCGCTGCTCGAAAGCATCCACGAGAACAGCCGCAGCTCAATCGCCCGCGACTATGCCGGCACGCTCAAGGGCCTCGTCGACGAGACGTTCTCAGGCGTCTATGCCAACGCCGACGACAGCACGGCGTGGCTGGCGAACACTGCCTTCTCCTCCATCGTATCCGGCGACAGCTTCAGGTCACGTGACCTGCTGGGCGGCAAGGTCTCAGTCTTCTTGCAGATCCCGCTCGGTGCCCTCCTCTCCACGCCGGCGATCGGCCGGGTGGTGATCGGGGCGCTGCTCAACGCCGCCTATGAGGCGGACGGCAGGGTCGCCGGACGCATCCTCTACCTGCTGGACGAGGCGGCCCGGCTCGGCCCGATGAAGATCCTGGAGACGGCGCGTGATGCGGGGCGCAAGTACGGCATCACCCTCCAGCTCCTCTACCAATCCGTGGGCCAGCTCGAGAAGCAGTGGGGCAAGGAGGGCAAACGGGAGTGGTATGACGGCTCGTCGCATCGCACGTACGCGGCCGTGCAGGATCTGGATACCGCGAAGGAGCTGGAGGAGTCGTTCGGGAACTACGCGGTTATGGCGACGTCCGAGGGCTCGAACATGGGCACGTCCGGCAAGGGCTTCGAGACCGGCCAGAGATCGCGCGGTGCGAACACCAGCTACCATGAGATCAGCCGTCCGCTCATCCGGCGCGAGGAGCTGATGAACGACTGCCGGACCGACGAGGCGTTCGTGATCATCCGCGGCACCAAGCCTCTGCGCTGCGGCCG
>CAXSHC010000369.1:0-2825 GCA_964236745.1 uncultured Acetobacteraceae bacterium | reverse complement strand
TGGTGCGGTTCTGGCTGGTCGTCGCCGCGTTCGCCTGGCTGGTCCGCACCACGGTCGACTGCATCCTGATGACCTTCTGCACCGGGAGCGTCAGGAAGATCGCCGTCAAGATCTTCCCGGCGGGCGTCGTCCTGGCGGCGGACACCGTCCTTTCCTCCACGACGCCAGCCGTGCTCCCCAGCCTCGTCGGCGCCGCGGTGTCGTTCCTCGTCCTGGCCGCCTGCGCGGTCGTGATCGACGAGCGGGTACGCCTGCTGCTCCGGCGCGTGCCGGTGCTTGCCAAGTCGTGAGCACCGGTGGTGATGCATATTTGTGTTGATCCACCGCCTGATCGGCAATAATAAGACGTATGTCATTTAATAAAGACGAGTTCGTGTTCTCAGGCGATCGATCGATACCCGAAACGGTCGCGTCGCCGTTCGCCGCCGGTGGATAATCGCCCCGTGTCGGGACATTACGACGTCCTTGTCGTCGGTGCCGGGTTTGCCGGCTCCGTGATGGCGGAGCGGCTCGCCGCCGACGCCGACAAGCGGGTGTTGGTGATCGACCGGCGTCCGCACATCGCGGGCAATGCGTTCGACGTGCAGGACGAGGCGGGGGTCCTCATCCACCAGTACGGGCCGCATATCTTCCACACGAACTCTGCCGACGTGTTCGCCTACCTGTCCCGCTTCACCGAATGGCGCCCCTACGAGCACCGCGTGCGCGGCCGCGTCGACGGCCACCTGGTCCCGGTGCCGATCAACCTGGACACCGTCAACACCCTCTACGGCCTACAGCTCACCCCGGACGATCTGCCGGCCTGGCTCGCTGCCCGCGCCGAGCCGGTCGACAAGGTTCGCACCGCGGAGGACGTGGTGGTGAGCCAGGTCGGGCGCGACCTGTACGAGAAGATCTTCCGCGGTTACACCCGCAAGCAGTGGGGGCTCGACCCGTCCGAGCTCGACGCCAGCGTCACCGCGCGCATCCCGGTGCGTCACGACCGCGAGGACCGCTACTTCACCGACACGTTCCAGTTCATGCCGCTGCACGGCTACACGCGCATGTTCGAGCGCATGCTCGACCACCCGAACATTTCCGTGCGCACCGGCGTGTCCTATGACGAGGTGCGCGCCGAGGTCGGCGCTCCCCGCCTGATCTGGACCGGCCCGGTGGACGAGTTCTTCGGCTTCTCCAAAGGGCGACTGCCATATCGCTCGCTGCGATTTGTGCACGAGACCCGCGACGTCGAGACCCTGCAGCCGGTCGGCACCGTGAACTACCCCCAGGACCAGGACTACACCCGGATCACCGAATACAAGCACCTCACCGGGCAGAAGCATCCGCACACCAGCATCACCTTCGAATACCCCGTGGCGGACGGCGAGCCGTATTACCCGGTGCCGCAAGCGGAAAGCCGGGCAACCTACAAGCGCTACCAGGCGCTGGCGGACGTCCTGCCGGACGTGTGGTTCGTGGGCCGGCTCGCCACCTACCGTTATTACAACATGGACCAGATCGTGGCGCAGTCTTTGGCAACCTTCGCCCGCATACGCGACGACCTCGCCTTGTCACCGGTTCCTGCGGCGGACGCGCTCGTGGCCCAGGACGGCGACTAGGGCAGCAGCGCCTTCGCAATCTCGAGCGGCTCCCAGAAGCCGCATCTGTGGTCGGCGGTGAAGCCCGAACTCGTGCCGACCGCTCCCGGCGTGAAGGTGTGGAACCGGTCGCCCGGGATGGAGAACGGAGACCACGCGGTCACACCCGGCCCGTTCGGATCGCCGTTCTTGGCGAAGTTGGTCCAGGCGAGCCGCATCTCGGTCGAGAGCGCCCGTTCCGGGGCGTCGAAGGCCGAGCGCACCGCACCGTTGCTCCTCCAGCAGGTTCGGCCAAAGAAACGGAAGCTCGGTCGTGCTGGCCGCCCCGGGCGGCAGGAACAGAAGGTCGAGGCTCGGATAGGCCGATAAAGGATACTGCTGCTCCGCCAGCCCGTTGGTCTGCATACCGACAACGCTGGCGAGGGCGTCCGCATAATCGGCAGGGGCCAGGGGCGCGCCGGTGGCGTCGAACTCGAAGCCGACCGGCAGGCGTGCCTCGTCGTGGGTGGTGCCGACCATCACGGGTCGGTTGGCCGGGCAGGATCGCGGTACCGATGTTCGGCTCAAAGCGCAGGATGTTCGCGGTCAGGTATGGCGAGTCCGGACCGAGCTGCGCCCTGAGCAGCGTCTCGACCGGCAGGCCGCGCCGGCAGCATGCGTCGCTGGTGCTGCCGCAGCCCGCGGCAGCGGCGAAGGCCTGGCCCGCCGCTTCCGCAGGCGGCCAGGATGGGCAGCAGCACCGCGTACGCGCCGCGTTCGATGATGGCACGCCTGAACAACTCGGCGGCGCCGGGGGACACCAGGTGGTCCGAGATGTCCCGGCCCCCAACCCCTGCCCGAACACCGTGACCCTGGCGGGATCGCCGCCGAAGGCCGCGATGTTGTCGCATACCCACCCGAGGGTTGCCTGCTGGTCCATCAGGCCGTAGTCGCCCGACGCGTGGTGTCGCTGGACGGAATCTGCGGCACCTTCATCCGGGCACTGCAGAAGCACCTCGACGTCGTGCTCGCCAACAACCTGTGCGTGTACAGCAACGGTGGCTGGCGCCTCGACAGCCAGAGCGACAACACGTGGTTGTCGAAGATCTTCCTCAACGAGTTCGTCGGACGGCAGGTGCTGGATCGCGACATCCGTGCCAGCACGAACGCGGCCGACGCGCAGTCGGTGGTCTGGCTGACGCAGACGACCACCGCCAGGCTCGCCCTCAGCGACTAGGTCACCGCCCAGGTGCGGTCGGCGAGCGAGTA
>CAXSHC010000368.1:457-2873 GCA_964236745.1 uncultured Acetobacteraceae bacterium | reverse complement strand
GTTGCTGCGCCGCCTGCCGATCCTGGCCGGCCTCGGCTGCCGCGTGCTGGTGGGGGTGTCGCGCAAGGGCTTCGTCGGACGCGCCGGCGGTGCCGCGGTGGCGACAAACCGGTTCCCCGGCTCGATCGCCGCCGTCCTGCCCGCCTTGTTCCTGCCGGGCAGCATCCTGCGCGTGCACGACGTGGCGGAAACGGTGCAGGCGGTGCGCGTCTGGCAGGCGATCCACGGCTGAGCTAGATCGTGGGTCGAAGCCGGGCCGGCGAGACATCCGCCCCCGGCGACCGGAAAGGCCAGACGATGGGCGGTGGGCGCAAGCTGTTCGGGACCGACGGGATCAGGGGCACCGCCAACGTCGACCCGATGACGGTGGAGGTGGCGCAGCGCCTGGGCCAGGCGGCCGGCCTGCGCTTCCGTCGCGGCAGCCACCGGCACCGCGTGGTGCTCGGCAAGGACACGCGGCTGTCCGGCTACATGATCGAGTGCGCGCTGGTGTCGGGCTTCCTGTCGGCCGGCATCGACGTCACCCTGGTGGGGCCGCTGCCGACGCCGGCGATCGCGCTGCTGACCCGCTCGCTCCGTGCCGACCTCGGCGTGATGATCTCCGCCTCGCACAACGCCTTCGAGGACAACGGCATCAAGCTGTTCGGTCCGGACGGGTTCAAGCTATCCGACGAGGCGGAGGAGGAGATCGAGGCGCTGATGGGCTCGGACCTGTCCGGCCGGCTCGCCGCCCCCGACCTGATCGGCCGCGCGTCGCGCCTCACCGACGCGGCCGGCCGCTATGTCGAAAGCGCCAAGGCGAGCTTCCCGCGTGGCAAGCGCCTGGACGGGCTTCGCATCGTGATCGACTGCGCCAACGGCGCCGCCTACCGTGTGGCGCCCACCGCCCTGTGGGAGCTGGGGGCGGAGGTGGTGCGCATCGGCTGCAACCCGGACGGCCTCAACATCAACCACCAGTGCGGCTCCACCAGCCCGCGCGCGCTCAGCGCCGCGGTGCTGGAGCATCGCGCCGACCTGGGGCTGGCGCTGGACGGCGATGCCGACCGGCTGCTGATCTGCGACGAGCGTGGCCAGCTGGTGGACGGCGACCAGATCCTGGCGCTGATCGCCAACTCCTGGGCCAGCAGCGGCCTGCTTCGCGGCGGCGGGGTCGCTGCCACGGTGATGTCCAACATGGGGCTGGAGCGTCTGCTGGGCGAAGCGGGCCTGAAGCTGGAGCGCACCGCCGTCGGCGACCGCTACGTGGTGGAGCGGATGCGCGAGCTCGGCATGAACCTGGGCGGCGAGCAGTCCGGCCACATGGTGTTGTCCGACTTCGCCACCACCGGGGACGGGCTGATCGCGGCGCTGCAGGTGTTGTCGGTGCTGGTGGAACGCGGGCAGCCGGCGAGCCAGGTGCTGCGCATGTTCACGCCGTTCCCGCAGCTGTTGCGCAACGAGCGCTTCAGCGGCCGCTCGCCGTTGACCAGCCCGACGGTGATCGAGGCCAGGCTTTGGGCGGAGAACGAGCTCGGGGCCACCGGCCGGCTGCTGTTGCGCGAAAGCGGCACCGAGCCGCTGGTCCGGGTGATGGCGGAAGCCGAGGACGAGGCGCTGGTCGCCCGGGTCGTCGCCGGCGTGTGCGAAGCGATCCGGCGCGCCGCGATGGCGGCCTGAGGCGTGCCCGACCCCATTCCGCCCGGCCGCTCCCGGATCGGCCGCGTTCTCGTGGTTGCCGGCAGCGACTCCGGCGGCGGCGCCGGCATCCAGGCGGACATCAAGACCGTGGCAGCACTGGGCGGCTACGCGTCCACCGCGGTCACCGCGCTGACGGCGCAGAACACGCTGGGCGTGCACGGCGTGCTTCGGGTGCCGCCCGAGTTCCTGCGCCTGCAGATCGAGTGCGTGCTGGACGACCTCGGCGCCGACGCCTTCAAGACCGGCATGCTCGACAGCGCGGCCCTGATCGAGGTCGTGGCCGACTGCCTCGGCCGTCGTTCGGGCATTCCCCTGGTGCTCGACCCGGTGATGGTGGCCAAGGGCGGGCACAGGCTGCTGGCCGACGCGGCGGTGGCCGGCCTCAAGCGCACCCTGCTGCCGCTGGCGACGCTTTTGACGCCCAACCTGCCGGAAGCCGAAGCCTTGTCCGGCCTGCGCATCGACACCGTGGACGACATGCGGCGGGCGGCCGACGCGCTGCTCGCCCTCGGGGTGCCGGCGGTGCTGCTGAAGGGCGGCCACCTGCGCGGTGACGACGTGTCCGACCTGCTGGCGACGGCGGCGGGCTGCGAGCGCTTCACCGGCCCCCGGATCGACACGCGCCACACCCACGGCACCGGCTGCACCCTGGCCAGCGCGGTGGCGACCGGCCTGGCGCAGGGCATGGAGCTGCGCGCCGCCGTGGTGCGGGCGCCCGACTATGTGCGTGCGGCGATCG
>CAXSHC010000368.1:0-447 GCA_964236745.1 uncultured Acetobacteraceae bacterium | reverse complement strand
CAACGGCGCCCGGCCTCGGCGCCGGCGCCGGGCCGCTGAACCACGCCGTGCGTTTGAGGTGAGACGGGCGGCGGCGCTGCCCGTCCCGATCCTCCGCAACCCGATGCGGCCGCACCGGTTCGACAGCCTGCAGGTCGGCCCGGAGCGGCTGGCACCTGTACACGTGGAGGTCGGCGGCACCGGGGCAACGCTGCCGGGGGCCGACTAACTGCGCGGCCGGCGGGTCTGGATCTCGTATCCGCACCAGGTGATCTTTGTGCAGCCGGTCCTGGCCAAACGGCCCGCGCTGGCCTGAGAAAAGCGGGCGGTGTGCTCAGGCCGCCTGGGCCGCTTCCTGGGCGGCCGCCTCGACCTGCAGCGCGTCATCGCCCTCGATCGTCACCGCGATCGCATGTACCACGGCCGCGATGCGCACCGCCGCCTGCACCTGCTCGATGCCCAGCCCAT
>CAXSHC010000367.1:0-2875 GCA_964236745.1 uncultured Acetobacteraceae bacterium | reverse complement strand
AACCGGCAAGGAAATCGTGGCGCGGCACATCCACCGCCGCTCGCGCAGGGCCGAGGGGCCCTTTATCGCCCTGAACTGCGCCGCGATCCCGGAGCACCTGCTGGAGTCCGAACTGTTCGGCCACGAGAAGGGCGCCTTCAGCGGCGCCATCGCCCGGCGCATCGGCCGCTTCGAGTCCGCCGAAGGGGGCACGCTGCTGCTCGACGAGATCAGCGAGATGGACGTCCGGCTGCAGGCCAAGCTGCTGCGCGCCATCCAGGAGCGCGAGATCGACCGGCTCGGCGGCCAATCCCCGGTCCGCGTCAACGTGCGCATCCTGGCCACCAGCAACCGCGATCTGCGCGCCGAGGCCGCCGCGGGTCGGTTCCGCGAGGACCTCTACTTCCGGCTGAACGTGGTCGGCCTCGAGATCCCGCCGCTGCGCCATCGGCCCGGCGACGTCGCTGTTCTGGCCGCGCACTACATCCGCCATTATGCGCAGGCTAACGGGATCGAGCCGCCTTCCCTGTCCGACGCGTCGATGGAGCGGCTGATCCGGCATGGCTGGCGCGGCAACGTGCGCGAGCTTGAGAACCTGATGCATCGCGCCGTCCTGGTAACGGCAGGCCCGGTGATCGAGCCAGGCGACCTTGGTTTCGCTCTAGCCCAGCCTGCCCAGTGCGAAGCAGCCCCTGCGGACGCCACAGGAACCGATAGCAGCTCCGGACGCGGCATATCCGCGCTGGTCGGCCGGCGCATGGAGGAGGTCGAGCAGGCCCTGATCCTGGAAACCCTGTCCAGCACGGCTGGCAACCGCACCCACGCCGCGACGATCCTCGGCATCTCCATACGCGCCCTGCGCAACAAGCTGCGCGACTACGCCAGCCAGGGCGTTCCGGTGACTCCGCCGATGGCCGGCGTGGCGGCCTGACGCATGAGCGACGTGATCGCCACCGCCGGAACCGCCAAGAGCGCCGGCTTTTCCATGCCGAAGCTGAGCCTGCCGGGTGGACGGTGGCGCAGCTACATGCCGGGCACCGACGTCGGCCTGGCGCTGGCGGTGGTGGCGCTGCTGTCGGTGCTGATCCTGCCGCTGCCGACGATGATCCTCGATCTCGGCCTGGCCTTGTCCGTCACTGCCTCCGTGCTCGTGCTGATGGTGGCCCTGTTCCTCCGCCGCCCGCTCGACTTCACCAGCTTCCCTACCCTGCTGCTGCTGACCACGCTGCTCCGGCTGGCGCTCGAGGTCGCGACCACCCGGCTGATCCTGAGCCACGGCAACGAAGGGCCACTTGCCGCGGGCCACGTCGTGGCCGCGTTCGGCGGCTTCCTGATGGGTGGCGACGTGGTGATCGGCCTGATCCTGTTCACCATCCTGCTGGTGGTGAACTTCATGGTCATCACCAAGGGCTCCGGGCGCATTGCCGAGGTCGCGGCGCGGTTCAGCCTGGACGCCATGCCCGGCAAGCAGATGGCGATCGATGCCGAGCTGTCGGCGGGCGCCATCACCGACAAGGTCGCGCGCGTGCGGCGGCGCGAGCTGGAAGAAGAAAGCGGCTTCTACGGCGCCATGGACGGTGCGGCGAAGTTCGTGCGCGGCGACGCGATCGCGTCCCTGCTCATCACCGTCATCAACATCATCGGCGGCCTGGCGATCGGGCTCGGCCGGCACGGCATGGCGTTCAGCGACGCCGCCGCGACCTTCACCACCCTGACCGTCGGCGACGGCCTGGTGTCGCAGATCCCGGCCCTGCTGGTCTCGACTGCGTCCGGCATCGTCGTCACCAAGGGCGGCACCGAAGGAGCCGCCGACGTGGCGCTGGTGCGCCAGCTTGGCGGCAACCCCAAGCCGATGGCGATGGCGGCCGGCGCGGCTGCGGTGCTGGCGCTCATGCCCGGCCTGCCGGCGCTGCCGTTCCTGGCACTTGGCGGCTTGGCCGCCGCCGCCGCCTGGATGCGGCATCGGACGCCGGTCAAGGACGAGGTGCCGGACGAGGCGGCCGCGGTGGTGTCCACGGCGCCGACGGAGCCGCCGATCGCCGAAGCCATGCGCATCGACATGATCCGGCTCGAGCTCGGCTACGGGCTGCTGCCGCTGGCGGGCGGCGACCAGCCCAAGCTGACCGAACAGATCAAGGCGCTTCGCCGCACCATCGCCAGCGAGATGGGTTTCGTGCTGCCGCCGGTACGGATCCAGGACAACATGCAGTTGGGTTCGGATGGCTATTCGATCCGGATCAAGGAGATCGAGGCCGGCAAGGGCGAGCTCCGGCCGACCCGATTCCTGGTCATGGACCCGCGCGGCGGCGTGCCGGACCTGCCAGGCGAGAAGACCACCGAACCCGCCTTCGGCCTGGCGGCATTGTGGATCGACGCCGCGCAGCGCGAGGAAGCGATGTTCCGTGGCTGCACCGTGGTCGACCCGGTCAGCGTGCTGACCACGCACCTGACCGAGACCGTGCGCGAAACCATGGCCGAGCTGCTGTCCTATTCCGAGACCCAGAAGCTGCTCGACGAGCTGCCGCGCGAGCAGCAGAAGCTGGTGGCCGACCTGATCCCGTCGCAGATCTCCATGGGCGCGGTGCAGCGCGTGCTCCAGGCCCTGCTGTCGGAGCGGATCTCGATCCGCGACCTGCCCACCATTCTTGAAGGCATCCAGGAAGCCTGCGGCTCGGGCATGCGGGCGATCCCCCTCGTCGTGGCTCATGTGCGGACCAGGCTGGCGCGCCAGATCAGCGACGCGCTGGTCGGCCAGGCCGGCTACATCCCGCTGATCCCGTTGTCGCCGCAATGGGAGGAAGCGTTCCTGGAAAGCCTGGTGGGACCCCCGGAGGATCGCCAGCTCGCCATGGCGCCGAGCCGGCTAAACGAGTTCATCGGACGGCTGCGCACGGCA
>CAXSHC010000366.1:0-2878 GCA_964236745.1 uncultured Acetobacteraceae bacterium | reverse complement strand
GCGCTTGCAGTGCGGGAGGACGTGCCGGTCGTGCAGCACCCCGACTTCGCGGCGCTGGACGTCAGCCTGCCCGGGCGCCGGCACCTGCGCACCGGGCTCGACGCGACGCTGACCCTGAACGGGGTGGCGGTGCGCGTGCTGGCGGTGCACCTGAAGAGCGGGTGCTGGGAAGGGCCGCTGGCGGACAGCCCCAAAGGGGCGTGCAAGGCGCTGACGGCGCAGCTGCCGGTGCTGGAGTCCTGGATCGCCGCGCGTGTGGCGGAAGGAGTGCCGTTCCTGGTGCTGGGCGACTTCAACCGGCGGTTGAAGGTGGATGACGTGTTCCTGGCCGGCCTGGAACACACGGCGCCGATGGCGCTGGCTACCGCGGGCCATGCCAGCCCGTGCTGGGGCGGCGAGGACTTCATCGACCACATCCTGGCCGGGGGAGCGGCGGCGCAGTGGATGGTGCCGCAGTCGCTTCGGGTGCTGGTGTACCGCGAAACCACGCCGGAGATGAAGGAACGGTTGTCGGACCATTGCCCGGTGTCGGTGCGGTTGGCGGTGCCGTAGCGGCAGGCCCGGCGCGAAGCCGGGCCGCCTCAGTCAGGAGCGAGGATCAGAAGCCCCGTTCAGAAGCTGTTGTCGCCGCCGCCCCAGTCGCCGCCGCCGCCGAAGTCGGCATCGCCACCGCCGCCGCCGTTGAAGTCGGGATCGATGTCGCCGCCGGCGCTGCCGAACGGGTCACCGCCCGCGCCGCCCGCCGCGTCGTTTCCGGCATCGCCGTAGTTGTTGTTGATGACGGTTTCGCCGCCACCGCCACCGAAGCCACCGCCCCCGCCGAAGCCGCCGCCGCCGCCATGGCCGCCGAACGCGTCCATCAGGAGGTTGCCCGCCACCATGCCGCCGGCAACGCCGGCCGCGGTGGTCAGGGCGGAACCGAGGAAGCCGGAGCCCTGGCGCTGGAACATGCCGGGCTGGTAGCCGGGCGGGTAGCTCGGCGCCGGCGGCGGGCCGGACTGGTAGCCGCCCTGCTGCGCATAGCCCTGCTGGCCGTAGCCGCCGGGGTTCTGCTGGCCGCCCCAGCGTGGCGGCGGCGGGGCCGATTGCTGCTGCGCGCCACCGCCGAACAGCCCGCCGAAGAAGCCACCGCCGCTGCGTGGTGCCTGCTGCTGCGGTTCCTGCATCGTTTGCATCTGCTGCTGCGCCTGCTGCAGTTCCCATTCGAGGCGCTTGATACGGTTCTGCGACTCGGCAAGCGCCGCTTCCTGCACCACCGCCATCTGGGTGATGCGGTAGGGCGCCTCGGGATGGCGGGCGAAGTTGTCGCGTATGGTGCGGTCGGCGTCCGGGTCCAGCGGCGGAAGGGCGGCCTGGGTTTGAGGCACGCTGCCGAAGGCGCCGCCGGGCTGCGGGTTGCCGCCGACGCGGGCGATGAATTTCTCGATAAGGTCGCGTTCTTCGTTGGTCATGGGGACGGTGTCCGATTTCTGCTTGTTTTGAAGGTCGGAGCGGCGGGGCGGCGCGTCAAGGCGAAGGGTCGGGGTGCAGACCCGGGCGGAGGTCTGGCCCGAGAGCAAGGCGGGGCCACTCGATCGCCGGGCACCGGTTCATCGCCACCACCAGCCCGGCCGCCCGGGCACGGCCGGCAGAGGCGGGCTCGGCCAAGCCGAGCTGCATCCACACGCTGCGGGGGCCGAGGCGGGTCGCCTCGTCCACCACGGCCGGAACCTGGTCGAGGCTGCGGAAGATGTCGACCATGTCGAGGGGTGCCGCCTCGGAAAGGGTGGCGACCACCAGCTGCCCGTGCAGGCGCTGTCCGGCGAGGCCGGGATTGACCGGAACGACGTCATAGCCGCGCGACAGGAGAAAGCGCATCACCCCGAAGGACGGGCGTTCCGGCCGGGCGGACGCGCCGACCAGGGCGATGCGGCGGGTGCGCCGCAGCAGAAAGGCGACCGCCTCGTCGTCCAGCTCGTCGGCAGAAGGCTCGGGATGCGGCATGCGAACGCGCCTCCTGGGGGCGGAAAGGAACCGGCCGAAGTGCGGCCTCGGCGCCGCTGTCCGGCCGCAGCCGGCAGACCCCGATGAACGTCACGACGGCGAGGCGGTTGGCGACCTCGGGGAAAGTCCGGGCGGGCCGCCCTGGCCCTGAACCGGCCGACCAACGTTACCATCAGCCGATCCACGCCGCCGCCATCACCGCGAGCGTGGCGCCCGGCCCCTGCAGAAGGAAGCAATGGGGGTGACCAGGGGCGCAGTCTAGCCTGGCGTCGAGCTCCAGCGTCGCCGGCGCACGCCATCCGGCCACCGCCAGATGGCGAAAAGGCGACGCCCCGCGAGCCTTAAGCGCGGAAGGCGACAGGAAAGGGCAGAATCGCCGTGGACATGCCGATGCCGGCCGGCACGGCCTGGATCAGGTTACCGGCCTACGTGCCCGCAGGTCAGGTATTGCCACCCCCGGCCGGACGTCGAAGGCGAGAGTACGCGAGGAACGGTCCAGCGCAGCAGACTGTCCAAGCGGAAGGGCCTTCGCCCGCGGCGGGAGGTTCCTTGCCGGGCTGGCGGCGCGTTTATATGGTGCCGCCCCCTTGCCCGTTCGGCCCCCTGCCCGTCCCCGGAGAAACACCACCATGGAAACGTCGGCGGTTGCCAACGGCACGGCGCATGGCACCGCGCGTGCCGGAACAAATGCGCCGTCGTTCCAGGAGCTGATCCTGCGGCTGCACCGGTTCTGGGCCGACCAGGGCTGCGCCATCCTGCAGCCGTACGACACGGAGGTGGGCGCCGGCACGCTGCATCCGGCGACCAGCCTGCGCGCGCTGGGTGCTACGCCCTGGCGCACGGCGTACGTGCAGCCGTGCCGTCGGCCGTCGGACGGGCGCTACGGCGAGAACCC
>CAXSHC010000365.1:2607-2881 GCA_964236745.1 uncultured Acetobacteraceae bacterium | reverse complement strand
AGCGCGGCGTGATCCTGCAGGAGATCGGCCAGGCCAACGACACCCCGGACGACATCGTGTTCGACCGCTTCCAGGAAACCGCGTTCCCGAGCCAGCCGATGGGCCGCCCGACGCTCGGCACCGAGGCGCTGATACGCGAGATGAAGCGCGACACGCTGACCGACTACATGCGCGCGCACTACACCACCGGCAACGTGGTGATCGCCGCCGCCGGCAACCTGCATCACGAGCAGGTGGTCGAGCTGGCACGCGAGCACTTCCGCGACCTGCCGAG
>CAXSHC010000365.1:0-2597 GCA_964236745.1 uncultured Acetobacteraceae bacterium | reverse complement strand
AAAGGAGCTCGACCAGGTGCACGTGGTGCTGGGCTTCCCGTCGGTCGGCTACGGCGACCGCGACTACTACCCGGTGCTGCTGCTTTCCACCCTGCTCGGCGGCGGCATGTCCTCGCGCTTGTTCCAGGAAATCCGCGAGAAGCGCGGGCTGGTTTACTCGATCTACTCCTTCAGCGCCCCGTTCCAGGATGGGGGGCTGTTCGGCATCTATGCCGGCACCGGCGAGGACGAGGCCAAGGAACTGGTGCCGGTGACACTGGAGGAGCTGCAGAAGGTGCAGCGCGCCTCCGGTACCGACATCGTGCGCCAGGACGAGCTCGACCGTGCCCGCGCGCAGCTCAAGTCCAGCCTGCTGATGTCGCTGGAGTCGACCGGCAGCCGTTGCGAGCAGCTGGCCCGCCAGTTGCAGGTGTTCGGGCGCATCATCCCGACCGCGGAAACGGTGGCCAAGATCAACGCCGTCACCCTGGACGACGTGCGCCGCGCGGCCGCACGCGTGTTCCGCGGCGCGCCCACGCTGACCGCACTCGGTCCCGTGACGCACATCCCGCGCCTGGGCGAGGTCGCGGACAGGCTGGCTGCATGAACACCGTTCGCGAGGACAGGATCGGCCTGCTGCAGCAGCTGGTGGCGCAGGCGACCCGTGCCGGCGCCGACGCAGCGGAAGCGATCCTGGTATCCGGCACGTCGCTCGGCGTGCAGGTGCGCCACGGCCGCAGCGAGGAGCTGGAGCGCTCCGAGCACAACGACGTGGGCCTGCGCGTGTTCGATGGTAGGCGCAGCGCCATCGTGTCCGCCACCAGTATCGACCCGGCCGGCTTCGGGCGGCTGGTGGAGCAGGCGCTGGCGATGGCGCGCGTGGTGCCGGAGGACCGGTTCGCCGCCCTGTGCGACCGCGCCTCGACCGGGATCGCCGCCGCGTCCGGGCTCGACCTGGCGGACGATGCCGAGCCGGACATCGAGGCGCTGACCGAGCGCGCGCGCACTGCCGAGGCCGCCGCCCTCGCGGTGAACGGCGTCACCAACAGCCAGGGCGGTTCCGCCGGGTATGGCCGCACCAGCATCGCGCTCACCACCTCCGGCGGCTTCGCGGGGCAGTACGCCCGCACCAGCCATTCGGTGTCCGCCAGCGTGCTCGCCGGCCAGGGCACCGCGATGCAGCGCGACTACGACTACCATTCCTGCGTGCACCTCCTCGACCTGGACGATCCGAAAGCGATCGGCCGGCACGCCGGCGAGCGCGCGGTGGCCCGGCTGCGTCCGGTCAAGCCACGCACCGGCCGCATGCCGGTGATCTACGACCCGCGCGTGTCGAGCAGCTTGGTCGGGCACCTGGCCGGCGCGCTGAACGGCGCCTCGGTGGCGCGCGGCACCTCGTTCCTGAAGGAGCGCATGGGCACGCGCGTGCTGCCGGCCGGGGTGTCGGTGGTCGACGACCCCACGCGCCTGCGCGGCCTGCGTTCCAAGCCGTTCGACGGCGAGGGCGTGCCCACCGCACCGCTGCTGCTGGTCGAGGATGGCGAAATCCGCTCCTGGGTGCTGGACGGCCGCAGCGGGCGGCAGCTCGGCCTGCCCAGCACTGGCCACGCGTCGCGCGGCCCGTCATCGCCGCCCTCGCCTTCCACCACCAACCTTTACCTGTCCGGCGGCACGATTGCGCCGGAAGAGTTGATGGCCGACATCGCGGAAGGCATCTACATCAACGAGATGATGGGCAACGCCATCAACGGGCTCACCGGCGACTACAGCCGCGGCGCCGCCGGCTTCATGATACGGGGCGGCGCGCTGGCCGAGCCGATCGCCGAGTTCACCGTGGCCGGCAACCTGCTGGACATGTTCAGCGCCCTCGTGCCGGCGAACGACCTCGTGTTCCGGCGCGGCAGCGACGCGCCGACGATCCGCATCGATACCCTCACCGTGGCTGGCGCGTGATGGAACCCCAAGGACGGAAGTGCATGACAAGAAGCAGCAGCCTGCGGCGGGCGCGCGTGGTTACGCTGGCCCTGGCGCTTGGGGTGGCTCCGGTCGCCGCACCCGTGTTGGCCGCGCTGTTTCCGGTCGCGGCGGAAGCGCGCCCCGGCTTTGGCGGCTCGTTCGGCAGCCGCGGCAGCCGCACCTTCAGCGCCCCGCCGTCCACCGCCACCAACCCGGGCGGAGCGTCGCCGTTCGCGCGCACGCTGACGCCGCGCCAGAGCCCCTCCTACGCGCCCGCTTATGGCGGCGGCTACGGCGGCGTGGCCCGCGCGCACCCGTTCGGCGCCGGCTTCGCCGGTGGCCTGCTCGGCGTCGGGCTCGCTGGCATGCTGTTCGGCCACGGCTTCTTCGGCGGCGGATACGGCTATGGCGGCGGTTTCGGCGGCTCCGGCCTGTTGGGGCTGCTGATCCAGCTCGCCATCCTGTTCTTCGTCGGCCGCTGGCTGTACCGCCGCTTCGTGGGCGGACGGGCGATGGCCGGCCGGAGCAGCGGCCTGGGGGCTGTCCCGTTCGCGGGCAGCGGCGTCGCGGGTGGCGGCGTCATCGGTGGCTCCAGCGGGGCCATCCAGATCACGCCCGCCGACTACGGCCAGTTCGAGCAGGCCCTGCTGGACATACAGCAG
>CAXSHC010000364.1:0-2884 GCA_964236745.1 uncultured Acetobacteraceae bacterium | reverse complement strand
GAGACGGCGAGGCTTCGCCGAACGGGCAGCAGAACCGCGCCACGCCGGACGATGGGGGGACGCAGCCGGATGCGGTGTATCCCGATGGCGTCCCGCCCCCGGCTCCGCCCCCCGACGCGCCGCCCCCCGACGCACCGCAATGAGGCTGTCGATACATCTGGCCGGGAACCCGGCCGTCATCTCGCCGGTTCTCGCATGATGAGCCCGCACCCCTCCTTCGCCGCCCTGCCGGCACCTTCTCACGCCGCCTTTCTGCTCGACTTCGACGGCACCCTGGTGGACATCGCGCCCACGCCCGAATCCGTGGTGGTGCCGGAGCAACTGCCCGCCACCCTGCGTGCCCTGCGCGCGCTGTGCGGCAACGCGCTTGGCCTGGTCAGCGGCCGGCCGATCGCGCAGATCGACCATTTCCTTCCCGGCATCCCCTTCGCGGTGGCGGGCGAGCACGGCGTCGCGGTGCGGCACGCGCCGGATGCGGAGGTGGAACGCGCCGTGCTGCCGGTCGTGCCGGCGGACTGGCTTGACGCCGCCGAGCGCATGGCGGCGGCGCATCCGGGCGCCCGCGTGGAGCGCAAGCACACCGGCTTCGTGCTGCACTTCCGGGCGGTGCCCGAGGCCGGGGGTTCGCTGCGCATGGCAGCCGAGGCGCTGCTGGCCACGGATATGGAGCACCGCTTCCACCTGCAGCCGGCGAAGATGGCCTGGGAGGTCAAGCCCGCCGGCATCGACAAGGAAAGCGCGGTCAGGCTGCTGATGCAGCATGCGCCCTTTGCCGGGCGGCTGCCGATCTTTGTCGGCGACGACGCTACCGACGAGAACGGCATACGCGGTGCCCTGGCGCTGGGCGGGGCCGGGTTCCGCATCCCCAACGACTTCCCCGACCCGGACGCGTTCCGGGCCTGGCTCGCCCAGCTTGCCGCCACGCCTGCCGGAGCCGAGGCGTGGGGCGTCTAGTTGTCGTTTCCAACCGGGTGCCGTCGCCGCGCGAGGTGAGCCAGGCGGCGGGCGGGCTGACGGTGGGGCTGGCGGACGCGATCAAGGGCCAGCCCAGCCTGTGGTTCGGCTGGTCCGGCAACTCCAACGCCAAGGAAGGCAGCGAGCCGGCGCCAAGCGTGGTCGAGCAGGGCGGCGTGTCGTACGCCACCATCGACCTGACCGCCCGGCAGCACAAAGGCTTCTACCAGGGCTTCTCCAACGGCATCCTGTGGCCGGTCTGCCATTACCGGCTCGGGCTGATGCAGTACAATCGCGAGGAGCTGGACACCTATCTCGAGGTCAACGCGCAGTTCGCCGGCGCGCTGAAGCCGCTGCTGCGTCCGGACGACACCATCTGGGTGCAGGACTACCAGCTGTTCCCGCTTGGCGCCGCATTGCGGCGCGAAGGAGTACGCAACCGAATCGGCTTCTTTCTGCACATCCCGTTCCCGCCGGAACAGCTGTTCCGGGCCCTGCCAGGCGCCGACCTGCTGCTGGCGGATCTCGACGGCTACGACGTGGTCGGCGTGCAGACCGAGCAGGACGCCGCCAACATGAACGGGGCGCTGCAGGCGGTGGGGGTCTCGGTACGGGCGCAGGCGTTCCCGATCGGCATCGACCCAAAATCCTTTGCCAGGCAGGCGGCGAAGGGCGAAACCAGCAAGGAGATGGGCCGGCTCACCCAGGCGCTGAACGGCCGCGCGCTGATCCTGGGGGTGGACCGGCTGGACTATTCCAAGGGCATCCCGGAGCGGTTCCGTGGCTTCGAGCGGCTGCTGCAGCGGTTCCCGGCGCATCGCGGCAAGGTGTCGTTCATGCAGATCGCGCCGGTGTCGCGCGGCGAGGTGGCGGAATACAAGGCGCTGCGACGCCAGCTCGACGAGCTCGCCGGGCGGATCAACGGTGACTGGGCCGAGATCGACTGGATCCCGCTGCGCTACATCACCCGCGGCCTGCCGCGGAAGGTGCTGGCCGGGGTGCATCGCCACGCCGCGATCGCGCTGGTGACGCCGCTTCGCGACGGCATGAACCTGGTGGCCAAGGAATACGTCGCCGCCCAGGACCCGGTTGATCCCGGAGTGCTGGTGTTGTCGCGCTTCGCGGGCGCAGCGCCGGAGCTCGGCGACGCGGTGCTGGTGAACCCGTACGATCCCGACGAGATCGCCGAGGCGCTGGACCGGGCGCTCACCATGACGCTGCCGGAGCGGCTGAAACGTTGGGAAGCGATGAACGCGGCCGTGACCCGCGTCACCGCCGCCAGTTGGGCGCGCGATTTCCTGGCCGTCCTGAACGACGTTCACATACGCGAGGCCGCATGAGCCTATCCGGCTCGGCCATGCCGTTCCGGAGCTCCCAGGACAGGCTGGTTGGGTTGTTCTGGATCGTGGCCGGGATCTGGGCCATGGGCTGGGTCTGGTGGGCGCAGCACGTGGCCGGCATGGCGCCCTGCGCGCTGTGCCTGTGGGAGCGCTGGCCCTACCGGGTGCTGATCATCCTAGGCGCGCTGTTCGTGGTGCTGTCGCGGTCTGGCCGCCCGGTGCGGATGGTCCTGTCGGCGCTGGCGATCCTGACCCTGCTGGCGGCGATCGGCCTGGCTGGGCTGCATGTCGGGGTGGAACAGGGATGGTGGCCGAGCCCGCTGCCCGAATGTGCGGCACCGCACTTCTCCGGCGGCACCTTCGCGCAGCGCCTGGCCTCGATGCCGCTGCGGCCGGCCAAGCCGTGCGACGCGCCGAACCGCCTGTTCGCTTTTCTGCCGGTGTCGATGACGACGCTGGATTTCTGCTACGCGTGCTTGCTGCTCGCCGTGTCGCTGGTGTGGCTGCGCGACCGGCCCGCTACCGGTCGACGACGCACACGGTAAGGCGGGCGCCCGGGCCGGGCCGACACGCGCCCCTCGATGGCGTGC
>CAXSHC010000363.1:2061-2890 GCA_964236745.1 uncultured Acetobacteraceae bacterium | reverse complement strand
CTACGGGTGCCCTGCCAGTGGGGGCGGGGTTTAGCCGAAGGTCCCGGGAACCGCAACCCCTGCCGGGGTTCGCCGTCAATGGCCGAACAGGCGCTGCAGCGGGTGGTTCTCGGGCCGCAGCAGGGTCACGTGGGCGCGGCAGGACGGCGTGCCGTAGGTGCCGTCGATGCGGCTGCCGTCCGGCGCCAGGACCCCCTCGAACACCATCGGCAGGGGGTGGCGGTTCATGTCGGTGAGCAGAAGCTGGGCGTGCAGGTGCTGGCCGGGGCGGCGGCTGCCGTGCAGGACCAGGACGCCGTCGGCCGGGATGAACGAGATGTCGGTGCCGCCTACCAGCAGCCGCGACGGCGCGCGATCCGGACACGTGCCCTGGGTGGCGACCAGGGTGCCGGCCCATTCCCCCACCGCATCCCCGGGCCCGGCCAGGGCGGCGAGCGGGAGCAGCGCGAGTGCCGCCACCAGAAGCGAAAGCCGGCCTCTGGCCGGTCCGGTGCGGCCGTCATGGCGCCGGCGCGTGGTCATGGTCCGTTCTCCACTCTGGCTCCTGCCCGGAGGCGCCGGTATAGCAACCCCGATCGTCCCCCGCGATCCCACACGGCGCGTTCCGTCGTCCTGGGCGCGCTGATCCCGAAGGGTTTCCATCGCCATGAGCGAGCTCGACGCCGTCCTGCACGACGATCGGATCCTGATCCTGGATTTCGGCAGCCAGGTGACGCAGCTCATCGCCCGCCGCGTGCGCGAAAGCGGGGTGTACTGCGAGATCTGGCCGTTCAGCGCCGAGCCGTCGCGGATCGAGAACTTCCGCGCGCGCGGCGTCATCCTGTCCGGG
>CAXSHC010000363.1:0-2019 GCA_964236745.1 uncultured Acetobacteraceae bacterium | reverse complement strand
CTGCGAGCGTGCTGGACGGGGGCGCGCCGCGCGTTCCCGACGCGGTGTTCGCGCTCGGCGTGCCGGTGCTGGGCATCTGCTACGGGCAGCAGGCGATGTGCGCCCAGCTTGGCGGCGCGGTAGACACGCACGAGCTGCGCGAGTTCGGGCGCGCGCATGTCGAGGTGGTGGAGGATTGCGCCCTGCTTCGCGGCGTCTGGCAGCGCGGCGCCCGCGAGCAGGTCTGGATGAGCCACGGCGACCGCGTGTCCCGTCTGCCGCCCGGTTTCCGGGCCGTGGCGGTCAGCGAGGGCGCGCCCTATGCCATCATCGCCGACGAGGGCCGCCGGCTTTACGGCGTGCAGTTCCATCCCGAGGTCGTGCACACTCCGCACGGTGCTGCCCTGCTGCGCAACTTCACCCACGAGGTGTCGGGATGCGCCGGGCGCTGGACCATGAAGGGTTTTCGCGAGCTGGAGATCGAGCGCATCCGCGCCCAGGTGGGCGGCGGGCACGTGATCTGCGGCCTGTCCGGCGGCGTGGACAGCTCGGTGGCGGCGGTGCTGATCCACGAGGCGATCGGCGACCAGCTCACCTGCATCTTCGTCGACCACGGCATGCTGCGCGCGGGCGAGGCGGAGGAGGTGGTGCGCACCTTCCGCGGCCGGTTCAACATACGGCTGATCCACCGCGACGCGTCCGACCTGTTCGTCGACGCCCTGGCCGGGGTGTCCGACCCGGAAACCAAGCGCAAGACCATCGGCCGGCTGTTCGTGGAGGTGTTCGACGAGGAGGCGGGCAAGCTCGGCGGCGCCGACTTCCTGGCCCAGGGCACGCTGTATCCGGACGTGATCGAGAGCGTGAGCTTCACCGGCGGGCCGTCGGTGACGATCAAGAGCCACCACAACGTCGGCGGCCTGCCGGAACGGATGCGCATGCAGCTGGTCGAGCCGCTGCGCGAGCTGTTCAAGGACGAGGTGCGCGTGCTGGGGCGCGAGCTCGACATTCCCGAGCACATCGTCGGGCGGCACCCGTTCCCGGGGCCGGGATTGGCGATCCGCATCCCGGGCGACATCACGCGCGAGAAGCTGGACCTGTTGCGCAAGGTGGACACCGTGTTCCTAGAGGAGATCCGCTCGGCCGGGCTGTACGACGCGATCTGGCAGGCCTTCGCGGTGCTGCTGCCGGTGCGCACAGTGGGGGTGATGGGCGACGGGCGGACCTACGACCAGGCCTGCGCGCTGCGCGCGGTGACCAGCACCGATGGCATGACGGCGGAGGTGTATCCGTTCGACATGGGGTTCCTGAACCGGGTGGCGGGGCGGATCGTCAACGAGGTGCGTGGGATCAACCGCGTGACCTACGACATCACCTCCAAGCCGCCAGGCACGATTGAGTGGGAGTGAGCTTGGTCGGCTAGCGCGACCGCCGCAGCAGGGCGCGCAGGCCGCGGGCCGCTTCCGGCACGGCAAGCACGGCGGACGCCAGCGACAGCGCGGAGGCGGTCTGGCAGTAGGCGCACAGGGCCTGGTTCTCCTGCCATTCCTCGCGCGCCAGGATGAGGTTGGTCGCCACGTCGAACAGCGTCTTCGCCGCGAGCGCCACGGGCAGCAGCGGCGTGCGTTCCGCGCGGTTCTCGGGCCCGGCCGCGGCGAGGGCCGCGGTGACAGCGTAGGTGCCAATCATCAGCACGGCGTCCGGCATCTGCAGGCGCTTGTAGGCATAGGTCGAGGCGTTGACGCGGTTGGAGTCGAACAGCCGGCCCGGCGGGTCGGGCAGGTGCCTGACGATGCCGAACTGATACAGGGTGACTACCTGGCCGATCGTGCTGCCGAGCAGGGACAGTCCCACCAGCCAGCGGCGGCGACGCAAATCAGGACTGGTGGCGGAGCGGAGCTCCTTACTGAGCTGAGCGGGGCTGAGCCGGGCGGGCGATGTCATGGCGGCGGAACCCTCGAACCATCGGACAACGCGAGGCGGCAGGCTGGTCACCGCACATCCTCGTGTCCGGACCGTTTCATCCAGGCGTCGCGCTGCCGG
>CAXSHC010000362.1:0-2906 GCA_964236745.1 uncultured Acetobacteraceae bacterium | reverse complement strand
TACCGCTACCAGCTTCCCGACGGCCTCAAGGTCCCGGACCCCGCGTCCCGGTTCCAGCCACGGGACGTGCACGGCCCGAGCGAGGTGATCGACCCGAACGCTTATCGCTGGAACGAGACCTGGGCCGGCCGGCCCTGGGACGAGATCGTGCTGTATGAGCTGCACCTGGGGGCGTTCACGCCCGAAGGAACGTTCCGGGCGGCGATCGGCAAGCTTGACCACCTGCAATCGCTCGGCGTCACCGCGATCGAGATCATGCCGATCTCCGACTTCCCGGGTCGCCGCAACTGGGGCTATGACGGCGTGCTGCCTTATGCGCCGGACTCAAGCTATGGCCGCCCGGACGACCTGAAGGCGCTGGTCGAGGCGGCGCACGCGCGCGGCATCGCCGTTCTGCTGGATGTGGTCTACAACCATTTCGGACCGGACGGGAACTACCTGCCGGTCTACGCGCCACGCTTCTTCACCGACCGCCACGAAACGCCCTGGGGTGCCGCGATCAACTACGATGGCGAGCACGCGGCACCGGTGCGCGAGTTCATCATCGGCAACGCGCTCTACTGGATCAGCGAGTTCCACCTCGACGGGCTGCGCTTCGATGCGGTGCACGCCATCATCGACGACAGCGGCAGGCACCTGCTTGACGAGTTGGCCGAGCGCGTGCGCGGGTCCACCGAGCGTCCGCTGCATCTGCTGCTGGAAAACGAGGACAACGATCCGTCCCGCCTCGGGCGCGAGAACAACCAGCCGGTGCACTACACCGCGCAGTGGAACGACGACGTTCACCACGTGCTGCACGTGGCGGCGACACATGAGCGAACCGGCTATTATGCCGACTATGAGGGCGACACCGACCTGCTGGGCCGCGCGCTGGCCGAGGGCTTCGGCTACCAGGGGCAGATGATGCCTTATCGCGGCAGTGCGCGCGGTGCGCCCAGCGCCGACCTGCCGCCCGGCGCCTTTGTCGCCTTTGTCCAGAACCACGACCAGGTTGGCAATCGTGCCTTCGGCGAGCGCCTCGGCAGCATCGCTACGCCCGAGGCGATGCGCGCGCTGGCGGCGACCTACCTGCTGCTTCCCCAGGCGCCGATGATCTTCATGGGCGAGGAATGGGGGGCAAAACAGCCGTTCCCGTTCTTCTGCGACTTCGAGGGTGATCTGGCGGATGCGGTGCGCAAGGGACGCCGGGAGGAGTTCGCACGCTTTCCCGAGTTCCAGGACCCGGAAATGCGCGACCGCATCCCCGACCCGCTTGCCGAGTCCACCTTTGCGTCCGCCAAGCTCGACTGGTCGACGATGGACCAGGGCCTGCTGGCCCTGTATCGTGGGCTGCTTGCGGCGCGACGCCAGCATCTGGTGCCTTTGCTGCCGCGGATCACGCGTGGCGGCAGCGCGACCACGCGCGGCAACGGAGCGGTCGAGCTGCGCTGGCAGGCCGGCGACCAGACCTTTGTGCTGGCGGCCAACCTATCCGACCAGCACGTCGACTTTCCGGCCGCGTCCGGCCAGCTCCTGTGGAGCGAGGGCGACACCACAGCACCGCTCGGGCCGTGGTCAGTGCGCTGCACCCTGGAGAACGCATGAGCATCATCCCGCGGGCCACCTACCGGCTCCAGTTCCACGCCGGCTTCGGCTTCCGCGATGCGACCGCCCTGGCGCCCTATCTCGGGCGGCTCGGCGTCAGCCACGTTTACGCCTCGCCCTACCTGAAGGCCCGGCCGGGCAGCACGCACGGCTACGACATCACCGACCACCACGCCCTCAACCCGGAGCTCGGCACCGAAGCCGATTTCGCCGCCATGGTGCAGGCGTTCAAGCGCGAAAGCCTGGGCCAGATCCTCGATTTCGTGCCCAACCACATGGGCGTCGGCGGCTCGGACAACCCGCTCTGGCTCGACGTGCTGGAATGGGGGCCGGACAGCGCGCACGCGGGCTGGTTCGACATCGACTGGGATCCGGATCGCCGCTACCTGCTGAACAAGCTGCTGGTGCCGTTCCTGGGCGACCAGTATGGCGTCGAGCTCAAGGCCGGCAACCTTGCCCTCAAGTATGACGCGGATGAAGGCACTTTCGCCGTGTGGGCCTACGACACCCACAAGTTGCCGATCTGCCCGCTGCACTACGACCGCGTGTTGGGACATGCGCATGCCGGCCTGGACCGCTTGTCGGACCTGTTCTCCGACCTGCCCATGTGGCGGCCTCAGGTGGCCGAGCGCGCCCTGGTGCTCAAGGCGGAGCTGGCGTCGCTGCTGCGCGAGGACGAGAACGGCCGCACCGCGGTGCAGGAACAGGTTTCGGCGTTGAACGCGGACTGGCGGGCGCTGGATTCGCTGATCCAGGAGCAGTTCTGGCGTGTCGCCTATTACGGCGTCGCAGGCGACGACATCAACTACCGCCGGTTCTTCAACATCAACGATCTGGCGGGTCTGCGCATGGAACTGCCGGAAGTGTTCCGGCACGCCCATTCGCGCATCGTGCCGATGATCGAGGACGGCACGCTGGACGGCATACGGCTCGATCACGTGGACGGCCTGCTGGATCCCAAGCGCTACTTCGTCGACCTGCGTGCCGCCTCCTCGCGCCCGTTCTACCTGGTGATCGAGAAGATCCTCGCCGCTCATGAGCAGCTTCGTGAGGATTGGCCGGTCGAGGGCACCACCGGCTACGACTTCACCAACCTCGTGCTCGGCGTGATGATCGATCCGGCCGCCGAGGAGCGCTTCACCGAAACCTACCGGTCCTTCACCGGGCTCGTGACCCCGTTCGAGCAGATCGTGCGCGACTGCAAGATACGGATCATGGAGAACGAGATGGCGAGCGAGCTGAACGTGCTCGGTCGCGATGCCGGCCGCATTGCGCGCCAGAACCCGATGACGGCGGACTTCACGCGCAACATCCTGCAGCGC
>CAXSHC010000361.1:0-2939 GCA_964236745.1 uncultured Acetobacteraceae bacterium | reverse complement strand
CGCCAACCTGGTGAACGAGGCGGCATTGCTGGCGGCGCGCATGGGCAAGCGCACGGTGGCTATGCTGGAGTTCGAGAGCGCCAAGGACAAGGTGCTGATGGGCGCCGAGCGCCGCTCGCTGGTGATGAGCGACGATGAGAAGAAGATGACCGCCTACCACGAGGGCGGCCATGCGTTGTGCGCCATCAACACACCCGGCTGCGACCCGGTGCACAAGGCCACCATCATCCCGCGCGGCCGCGCGCTGGGCCTGGTGATGAGCCTTCCCGAGGGCGACCGTTATTCCAAGAGCAAGTCCAAGCTGCTGGCCGAGCTGACCATGGCCATGGGCGGGCGTGCCGCGGAGGAGATCATCTTCGGCGCCGAGAACGTGTCCAACGGCGCATCGGGCGACATCAAGATGGCGACCGACCAGGCGCGGCGCATGGTCAGCGAATGGGGCATGAGCGACAAGCTCGGCATGATCTCGTTCGGCGACAACGGCCAGGAAGTGTTCCTGGGGCACTCGGTGACGCAGAACAAGAACGTGTCGGAGCAGACGATCCGGGAGATCGACAGCGAGATCAAGGCGATCATCGACCAGGCCTACATCAACGCCAAGACGCTGCTGACCGACAAGATCGACGACCTGCACAGCCTGGCCAACGGCCTGCTGGAGTACGAGACCCTGTCCGGCGACGAGATCCGCCAGGTGCTTCGCGGCGAGGTGGTCGACCGCAAGGTGATCGACGAGCCGATGCAGGACCGGCGCGCCTCGGTGCCCACCACGGTGAAGCCGGTTCCGCCGACCGGCGGCGGTCTCGATGCGGCGCCGCAGCCGGGTTGAGCCGAACCCCCAGTGGGCGTGAACAGGGCCCCGCGCGAGCGGGGCCCTTTTCGTGTCAGGACGCGACGGGATAGTCGATGTAGCCTTCCGGGCCCTGGCTGTACCAGGTGGCCTGCACGTCCCGCGCCGGTGCGAGGCCTTCGGCCAGGCGGCGCGGCAGGTCGGGGTTGGAGATGAACGGCCGTCCGAAGGCGATCGCGTCGGCCTGCCCCGTTTCCACCGCCGCACCCGCACGCGGACCGTCGTAGTCCGAGTTCAGCACCAGCATGCCGTTGAACGCGTCGCGTATCCGTGGCGCGATCGCCGGGCGGTCGCGGGCGCCGAAGGTGCCGTTGTCGCCGGGCTCGCGCAGCTCCAGGAACGCGACGCCGATCGACGACAACACCGTTGCGGCGGCGGCGAACAGTTCCTCCGGCGCGCTGTCGTTGACGCCCTGGATCTCGCCGTTGGGCGACAACCGCACCCCGGTTCGGTCCGCACCGGCGATTCCCGCCACCGCTTCCGTCACCTCCGCCAGCAGCCGCACCCGGTTGGCGATCGACCCGCCATACTCGTCGGTGCGCTGGTTGCTGTTGTCGCGCAGGAACTGGTCGATGAGGTAGCCATTGGCGGCATGGATCTGCACCCCGTCGAACCCGGCTTCCAGGGCGTTGCGCGTCGCCTGCCGGTAGTCGTCCAGCAGGCCCGGGATCTCGTCCAGGCCGAGCGGCCGCGCTTCGGCGTAGTCCTGCTTGCCGTCATAGGTGTGCGCCTGCCCGGGTGCGGTGGTGGCGGACGCGGATACCGGCTTCTCGCCGCCCAGGAAGCTCGGGTGCACGATCCGGCCCATGTGCCAGAGCTGCGCCACGATACGCCCGCCCGCGCGGTGCACCGCGTTTGTCACCGGCCGCCAGGCCTGCGTCTGCTCCCCGGTCCACAACCCCGGCGCATAAGGCCAGCCCAGGCCCTGCCGGCTGATCCCGGTGGCTTCGGAGATGATCAGCCCGGCGCTGGCGCGTTGCGTGTAGTACTCCGCCATGATCGGCGTCGGCACATGGTCGGCCGTGGCGCGGGCGCGCGTCAGGGGCGCCATCAGGATGCGGTTGGGGGCATCGATCGCGCCGATCCGTATCGGATCGAACAGGGTAGGCATGGCAAGGCTCCAGTCGAATGAACGGCGCTGCATCTGGCGCTCGCCAGGGCGTTTTGCACGGTGCCTGACGCGATGATGACGCACCGCATGATAGAGCCGCTCGGCCTGCTCGGTGGCGCCGCGGCCGCGGAGGCGTGCGCGGCCGGCGCTGCCGTGCCGCTCGCCGGCGGCCCCACGGCGTTCACGCTCGCGGCGCTGATCGACGGCGCTGCCCGGCGCATCGTCCCGGCGATGGGCGTGCCGCCCGACTGGGCGCCGCTCCGGAACCGGCTGTCGGCGCCTTTCGCCACCGCCGGGCTGCCGCCCGGCCCGCTGGTGATGGGCATCCTGAACCAGACGCCGGACAGCTTCAGCGATGGCGGCCGCCACCTCGACCTCGACCGCGCGCTCCTCGCGGCCCGGGCCATGCTGGAAGCGGGCGCCGACCTGCTCGACATCGGCGGCGAAAGCACCAGGCCGGGTGCCACGCCTGTTCCGCCCGATGTCGAGCAGGCCCGCGTGCTGCCGCTGATCCGGGCGCTGGCCGGGCAGGGGGCGTTGGTATCGGTGGACACGCGCAACGCGTCCACCATGCAGGCGGCGCTGGAGGCCGGCGCGCGTCTGGTCAACGACGTGTCGGGGCTGGCGCACGACCCGGCGGCGGGCGGAGTGCTCGCGGCCGCATCCTGTCCGGTGGTGCTGATGCACATGCGCGGCACCCCGCAGACCATGCAGTCGCTGACCGACTACGACGACGTGGCGGTGGACGTGGTGCGGGAGCTGGCGGAACGGGTCGCCGCAGCGGAACGCGCCGGCATCGACCGCGGCCGGATCGTGGTCGATCCCGGCTTCGGCTTCGCCAAGACGGCGGAACAGAACCTCGAGTTGCTGCGCCGCCTGCCGATCCTGGCCGGCCTCGGCTGCCGCGTGCTGGTGGGCGTATCGCGCAAGGGCTTCGTCGGACGCGTCGGCGGCGCTGCCGTGGCGACAAACCGGTTCCCC
>CAXSHC010000360.1:0-2975 GCA_964236745.1 uncultured Acetobacteraceae bacterium | reverse complement strand
TCGGCACGATGTTGAACACCCCGAGCCGCAGGATCAGCTCGATCGCCTGGGTGCCGCGCTCGATCGCCCGGGTCACGCCCCCGGTCTGCCGGTCCAGGTGGAAGCGCAGACTGAGCCCGTGCAGGTGGCGGAAGGTTTGCATCGCCGCCACGCGGATCACCCGCTGCTTGACCGGCGCGAACACCGCGTCGCGCAACTCGCCGAAGCCGCCGCTGGCGATGCGAAGCAGCCCATAGCCGAGGATCAACCCGACCGGCACCGCCAGCATGTGGGTGGGATCGCGGTGCGACAGCCGGTCGATCGCGCGGGCATACACCAGGGGCACGCACACTGTGGCCACCTTGGCCGCGATCAGCAGAACGATGGCCGCGACCACGTGCAGCCGTGTCCTGAAGTCGCCGCGCGGCCAGAGATAGGGCAGCAAGCCGCGCACGGTGGCGAGCGCCGTCGGACGCGATGCCGGCTCGGATGAAGGGATCGTCATGCCCCGGATGTGGCATCCGGGCCGGGGGTTGCAAAGGCTGGCGCGGTGTATTGCCAACCTCCGGCGCTTCCCGGGCGTTGGCCGCGCATGACCAGCCCCTTCCTGCGACACGTCCAGGCCTGCAACAACGCCCGCCTGCCCGGGGAACGCCTGCGCTTCCTGCTCAGCGACCGGCAGGTGGGCTGGGTGGACCCGTCGCTGGTGCCCGAACTACAGCGGCATGGCGTCCGGCGCGACGCGAACGCGCTGGTGCTGGACGATGCGCAGCGGCTGCTCCCGCTTGGCGAGGCGCTGGCCCGGAGCGGCCTGTTCCGGCATCGCGCGGAGCCGTTCGACGTGCGGGCCGAGCCGGACGGCCCGGTGCTGGCCACCCTTGACCGTGGCGCCCTGCCCGCCTTCGGCATCCTGGCCGCCGGGGTGCACCTCAACGGCCTGGTGGAGCGCGCGGACGGTACGCATCTCTGGGTTGGCAGGCGGGCGGCGAACAAGCTGCTCGACCCGAACAAGCTCGACCACCTGGTGGCGGGCGGCGTGGCCGCCGGCCACGACAGCCGGCACACCCTGGAAAAGGAAGGCTGGGAGGAATGCGGATTGCCTGCCGAGCTGGCACGCAAGGCGGTTCCGGTCGGCACCATCCGCTACGCCATGGCGCGCCCCGAAGGGCTGCGCCGCGACCGGCTGCACTGCTTCGACCTTCTGCTTCCGGAGGGCTTCCGGCCGGTGGCGAATGACGGGGAGGTGGCGGAGTTCGTTCTGATGCCGATCGAGGACGCCTTCGCCCTGGTGCGAGATACCGAGCGGTTCAAGTTCAACGTGAACCTGGTTCTGATCGACCTGTTCCTCAGGCGCGGGCTGATCGACCCTGATGGTCCGGACGGGACGCGCTTGAGAAAAAGTCTCGATGGATCGGCAATGGAACAATTCCTGCCGCTTGCCGGCTGAAGATCATCCGATCTCTTAATAAACAAATCGTTTTATAACAATACTTTAAGTAGTTCCTGTTCGACCTGCCCGCCGAGGTACGAAGCGCCTCTGCGCTTCCCCTACATCCAGAATGTTCGCTATACGTTCTCATGTTGTCATGAGGTGGGGGCGGGCTAATGGACGATGCGGGAGCGATCGACGCGCTGCGGGTCCGCATCGGCCGGATGGGCCGAAGCGGTGCAAAAACCAATGCAACGAAGTGCTTGCGGTTCGGCCTTGAGTCGATCGACGCGCGGTTCGAAGCGGGCCTGCCGTGCGGGGCCCTGCACGAGGTGCTGGGGCACGGGCCGGACACTGAGCACGGCACCCATCCCAGCCTGCTGATCGCGGGGCTGCTGGCCCGGCACGATCCGGAACGCCCAGTGCTATGGGTGATGCAGCGGCGCGACCTGTTCCCGCCCGGCTTGGCGGCGGTCGGACTGCATCCGCGCCGGCTGATCCTGGTCGAGGGCGGGGGCCAGGTGCTGGCGGTGATGGAGGAAGCGTTGCGCCATCCCGGGCTCGCGGCGGTGGTCGGCGAGGTCGAGGGCAAGCTCGGCCTGACCGCGTCACGCCGGCTGCAGCTGGCAGCGGAAGCCTCGGGGGTGGCCGCCTTCGCGCTCCGGCGCAGCCAGCGCTTCGACGATCCCGCTCTGCTGGCGCCCAGCGCAGCCGCAAGCCGCTGGCGGGTGGCTGCCTTGCCCTCCGCGGGAACCGGGCTCCTGGCAGGACGCCCGTTGTGGCGGCTGGAGCTGCTGCGCAGCCGCGAGGCGGCCCCTTTCCATTCCATCGTGCAGGCCTGCGATGACCAAGGTCGTGTTGCCGCCCTCCCCCGACCCGCTGCGCCGGTTCGGGTTCCTTTGGCTGCCGTTCTGGCAGACCGACCGGCTGCGTCGCCGCGATACGGCTGACCCGGACCGGCCGCTGGTCACCAGCGCGCGGGACGGGCCCCGCTTGGTCGTGTCGGCCGCCTGCATCGCGGCGCGTCGGCTCGGCCTGCGCCCGGGGATGAAGCTGGCACAGGCGCAGGCGATGGTGCCGGCGCTGATGGTGGTGCCGGCACGCGAGCAGGCGGACGCGGAAGCCTTGACCGTTCTGGCGGGCTGGTGCCGGCGCTACACGCCGGCGACCCGGGCCGAGCCGCCGGACGGGATCTGGCTCGACCTGACAGGCTGCGTCCACCTATTCGGCGGCGAGGACGCGCTGCTGCTCGACCTGTCGCGCCGGCTGCGGCGTGCCGGGCTGTCGATGCGCGTCGCGGTCGCGCCGACGCCGGGGGCGGCATACGCGGTCGCGCGTCACGCGCCACGGGCGGCCCGGTCGGTGCCGTCGTCGCGGCTCCGCGCGGTGCTCCACCCGCTGCCGGTGGAAGCGCTTCGGCTCGACCCGGAGGCGGCGGCGCTGCTGCACCGCTTTGGCCTGCGAACGGTGGGGGCGCTGGAAGCGGTGCCGCGCGGCCCGCTGACGCGTCGGCTGGGGACGCAGCCGATGCTTCGCTTGGACCAGGCGTTCGGGCGGGTGGCCGAGC
>CAXSHC010000359.1:0-2981 GCA_964236745.1 uncultured Acetobacteraceae bacterium | reverse complement strand
GCGAAGTTTTTTATGCGCCTCCTGGGCATCGGCATCGTGACCGACATGACGCGGCCGCGCCGTGAGGCGCCGGAAGCCGAGACGTCGCAACATGTCGCCGATGCTGCGTTCCGCCAGATGAACGCCGAACCGTGTCTCGATCACACGAGACAGATCCGCACGGCGCCAGCGCACGACACCATGCTCGGCCAGGCTCGGACCAGCGCGAACCATCGCCGCCACCTCAGCTTCCTGCTCCGGTGTCAGGCGTGGCTTGGGACCAGCCGGAATGCGGCTGGACAGCCCGGCAAGACCGCAGTCGTTGTAGCGGTGCATCCAGTCTCGCAGCGTTTGGCGGTCCATGCCGCACAAGGCAGCTGCCTCCGTGCGGTTGTGCCCATCCAGCACCAGCGCCAAAGCGAGCATGCGCCGTATTGCATCGGCGTCACTAGATCGCGCTGACGCTGGCGCAGCGCCGCCGCATCGAGCTCCATCCGGGTGATCGCCACCGCCATACCAGCCTCCAAATCCAGGAGACCAGCGAATCACGTCACGGAGCGGTTGAGAATCCTTTCAGAGTCAGGGATCGCCGCCGTTGGTATGATAGAACCACAGGAGTGGTCGAGCGGCAGAACATGCCCGCTACACCCTAGGCGCACGCGCCGGTCAGCAACTGGACGTGCAGGTCCGGAGCGCTGAGCAGAACGTTGTCCTGATCGCCTATAGGCTGGGCTACATTCTCAAGGAGGATGCAGACGAACCGAATGTATCCGGACCTACGTTTGCCGGCGCTGGGGAGCAGGACGAGGCGATGGCCGTTCACGGCAGGCTTGATTAGACCGGGACCTAGCTGTTCCTCCTAGGCAGCACGCGAGGCTCAGGCAGAACGTACACGCTCCAGGCTACGGTGAAGTAGGAAAAAGGCGTGATGTGGGATTGGGCACGTGTCAGGTTTCTCGTCTTCGCTTCGTGAGGCGGTCGAGAACCAGGACGGCTAGCACGGTCAGGGTTCCGAGCACGATCTGCGGCCGGGTGGCGGGCACCGCGGCCATCGCCGCCAGCACCGCCACGATCACCGCGGCGGTGGCCCAGGACAGCGCGGGGAACAGCCACATAGCGAAGGCGGGCGTGGCGCCGGCGCGGTCCATCGCGGCGCGCAACCGGATCTGCGCCAGCGCGATCAGCAGGTAGACGAACAGGATCAGCGCGCCGGACGCGTTCAACAGGAACGCGAACACCCGGTCGGGCGAGATGGTGGAGGCGATCGTGACCGCGAGTGCCACCGCGGTGCCGGCCAGGATCGCCCGCCTGGGCACGCCAGCCCGTCCGGTTCGCACCAGCCAGGAGGGCGCGTCGCGATGCGCGGCCATCTCGAACAGCACGCGCGAGGTGACGTAGAGCGACGAGTTCAGGCAGGACAGCACCGCCACCAGCACCACGATCGACATCGCCAGCGCGGCTCCCGGGATGCCGAGCACGCGCATCGCGGCGACGAACGGGGAGTGTCCCGGCACGAGCTGCCGCCACGGCACCACGCACAGGATCAGCAGCACCGAGCCCAGGTAGAACAACAGCACGCGGGCGGCGACGGTGTTGGTGGCGTGCGCCACGTTGCGGCCGGGGGCGTCGGATTCGGCCGCCGCCACGGTGGCGATTTCGGCGCCGGTGAACTGGAACATCACGGTCGGGATGATCGCCAGCACCGCGACGAGGCCGTGCGGCAGGAAGCCGCCCGCGTTCCACAACCGGGGCAGGCTGGCGGCGTGCGGGCCGAACACGCCGAAGAACGCGAGCAGGCACAGGGTGCAGAACGACACGATCGCCAGCACCTTGAAGCCTGAGAACCAGAATTCGAACTCGCCGTAGCTGCGAACGGAGACGAGGTTGGTGGCGGCCATGCCCAGCACCAGCATCACGCTCATCAGCGGGCGCGGCCAGGGCACCCAGGCGGACAGGATGGCCGAGCCGCCGATCGCCTCGGCCGCGACCACCACCGCCCAGAACAGCCAGTAGATCCAGCCCGACACGAAGGCGGCGCGGGCGCCCAGGCCGCGGCGGACGTGGCCGATGAAGGAGCCGGCCTCGGGGGCGGCGATCGCCATCTCGCCCAGCATGCGCATCACCAGCAGCGCCACCAGGCCTGCGATGAGGTAGCTGAGCAGCACCCCCGGCCCGGCGCCGGCGATTGCGGCCGAGCTGCCGACGAACAGGCCGGCGCCGATCACGCCGCCGATGGAGATCATCGCCACGTGCCGGGCGCGCAGGCTGTGTGCCAGGGCCGGGGCTGGGGCCGGGACGGGTGCCGCGAGACCCGGATCGTTGGCTGCGTCGGCAGCGAGGTCGCTCATGCGTGCCGGGACCCGCTGGCCGGCGGCGGCGCGCTCAGCACCGGCCCGGCTTGCCTGGCACGAAGCTTTGCATGGTGCCGTGCATGGAGAAGTCGCCGAAACCCATGTCGAGCTGGTCCGACACCCCGTTGGCGAAGTAGCGCATGCCGGCCTCGTAGTCGGGCAGCACCGTGCCGGGCTTGCGGGCGAAGAAGGCGACGTGCACTCGGCCGGACGCCTGGTTCTGCAGCGACGGGTAGTCCGAGGGCGACGGCGCCGGATGCCAGCCGAGGATGGTCACGTAGCTGTCGGTGGGGCCGTCGGCGCTGGTGCCGTCGAACAGCAACGGGTCGATGCTGGTGCGGCCGGCTTCTGCGGCGGCGATGATCGCGGCGGTGTGCGCCATCGGGAACAAGGTGCCGCGCGGCAGGGTCATGGTGGACACGTGCGGCAGGGTGAAGCGGATGGAGCCGGCGCCGCTCGCGTCCAGGCTGGCCTCGCCGCGCACCTGCTGCGTCAGGCTGTTGTTGTCGCGCTCCTGCATGTCGAAGGTGAGGTGGCGGCCGTCCTTGCTTTCCAACGTGGCGTAGGTCGACACCATGTCGCTGGACCCGCCCTCGCGCGTGACCAGCTGCAGGTGCAGCCGCTGCTGCGCCGCCCAGCCGGTGCAGGCGT
>CAXSHC010000358.1:453-2988 GCA_964236745.1 uncultured Acetobacteraceae bacterium | reverse complement strand
CGCGCCGCCTGCAGCCGCGCTCCCCAGTCGGGTGCGGCGGCCCAGCCGTTGTCGATCACCAGGAGCAGGGTCCCCGCACCCGGCAGCGCCCCGCGATCCTGCACCAGCACCGGCTGCGCCAGCCCCAGCACCAGCAACGTCCCGGCCGCGATGCGCAGCGCCAGCAGCCAGGGTGGCGCCTTGCGCGGCTGTTCGGTGCGGGTGCGCAACCCGTCCAGTAGCCGGATCGCCGGGAACAGCTGCACCCTCGGCGCCGGCGGCAGGGCGCGCAGCAGCCACCACAGCAGCGGCAGTGCCAGCAGGCCCAGCATGAGCAGCGGGGCGGCCAGGATCACGCGGCCACGCTCCGCCGGCCCAGCGCCTGGTGCAACGCCAGCAGCGCCGCGTGCGGCAGCTGGTCGGTGCGGTGGTGCAGCAGCAGCGCCCCGGACGCGGCGCAAAGAACCGCCAGGCCGCGCTGGTGCGCGTCCAGCGCCGCCGCATAGTCGCTGCGTACGTCCTGCACGCGCGACACCAGCAGCGAAGGCTCGCCTTCTGCTCCCTCGAACCTGACGCGCCCGTCATAGGGCAGGGTGCATTCCGCCGGATCCAGCACCTGCAGCACCAGCACCGATACCGGGATCGCGGCCATGCGCGACAGGATGCGCTCGATCTCGGGCATCGGGCACAGGAAGTCGCCGACCAGCACCAGCCGGGCGTGGGCGGGCAGGTCGACCGGCGCTGGCAACGAGGCAGCGTCGTTGGCCGGTGCCGCCATCAGCTGCCGGGCCAGCCGTTCGACCGCCTGCCTGCCGGAAAAGCGCGCCTGGGCGGTGCCATCCAGCAGCCGGACGTGCTCGCCAGCGCGAAGTAGCAGCATCGCCAGCGCCAGCGCCAGCAGCTCGGCGCGTTCGCGCTTGAACGGCAGCCGGTCGCCCGAGCGCCACGCCATGCTGGGCGATGCGTCCCGCCACACGCACACGGTCTGGGCTGCTTCCCATTCGGTTTCCCGCACGAAGGCACGGCTGGACCGGGCGGATTGCCGCCAGTCGATGCGGGTGCTCGACTCGCCCGGCATCAGCTGCCGGTACTGCCAGAAGCTGTCGCCGCTGCCGGCACGGCCGCGCCCGTGCACGCCTTGCGCCACGGTGCTGGCGACGCGGTCGGCCTCGGCCAGCAGCGGCGGCAGCCGGGCCGCCAGCGCTTCGGCATCCAGACGCAGCGCGTTGCGGGCGGGGCCAGCCGGTGGGGCGCCCGGCGAGTCGGCTGGCGAGCCGTCGACCGCGGCGCGTCCGGGCCGCGTGAACGGAAAGCGCCTCACCCGATCCGCTGGACCAGACTGTCGATGATCGCGGGCAAGGCGGTTCCTTCCGAGCGCGCCGCGAAGCTCAGTGCCATGCGGTGGCGCAGCACGGGATGCGCCAGCGCCGCCACGTCGTCGAGGGAAGGCGATAGCCTGCCATCCAGCAGCGCGCGGGCACGCGTGGCCAGCATCAGCGCCTGCGCCGCGCGCGGGCCCGGTCCCCAGGCAAGCGACCGGCGCACCCGGTCGTCGCCCGCGGTTTCTGGCCGGGCGCCGCGCACCAGGGACAGGATCGCGTCCACCACCTTCGCCCCGATCGGCAGGCGGCGCAGCAGGACCTGGGCCGCCAGGAGCTCGCCCGGCGCCAGCACCGGCTCGGGTGCCGCGCGCGGCGCGCCGGTGGTGGCGAGCAGCATCGCCCGCTCCGCCGCTGCTTCGGGATAGGACAGGTCGATCTGCAGCAGGAAGCGGTCGAGCTGGGCTTCGGGCAGCGGATAGGTGCCTTCCTGCTCGATCGGGTTCTGCGTCGCCAGCACGTGGAAGGGTGCCGGCAGGGGATGGTTGATGCCGGCCACCGCCACCCGGTGCTCCTGCATCGCCTGCAGCAGCGCGGACTGCGTGCGCGGGCTGGCGCGGTTGATCTCGTCCGCCATCAGCAGCTGGCAGAACACCGGGCCGCGCACGAAGCGGAAGCCACGCCGGCCGCCCGCATCCTCCTCCAGGATCTCGCTTCCGGTGATGTCGGCCGGCATCAGGTCGGGGGTGAACTGCACCCGTCGCGCGTCCAGCCCGAGCACCGTGCCCAGCGTTTCGACCAGCAGGGTCTTGCCGAGCCCGGGCGCCCCCACCAGCAGGGCGTGCCCGCCGGACAGCAGCGCGGTCAGCACTTCCGCCACCACCTGCTCCTGGCCGAAGATCACCTCGCCGATGCGCAGGCGCACCACGGACAACCGGGCCGACAGCGCGTCCGCCTCCGCCACCGGGTCCCGCTCCCCGGGGAGCGGGCCGGGCGCGACCGCCGTTGCTTCAAAGCCTCCACCTGTCATCGCACCTGCTCCACGCGGCCAATCTGCCATGTCCGGGGGTTTCATCAAGCCGGGTGCGCTTCCTATATCCGAACCCATGGCATTGCATCGCGCTCCACGGGTCGGCCAGGGCATCATGCCGTGAAACACGAGCGCTTCCCCGACCTGTGCACCGCCCGCGTCAACTGCGCTTCCAGCGCTATGCTTCCTTCCAGCCCCTACGACCTT
>CAXSHC010000358.1:0-443 GCA_964236745.1 uncultured Acetobacteraceae bacterium | reverse complement strand
CCGCTGCCGTTCCTGATCCAGCGCGACGGCACTTGGCTTTACAAGGGCTCGCCGATCCGCCGCAAGCCGATGGTCTGCTTGTTCGCTAGCGTGCTGCGACGCGATCCGGCGGGACGCTACCGGCTGGAAACCCCGGCGGAACAGGGCGAGATCGAGGTCGAGGACGTTCCCTTCGTCGCGGTTGAGCTGGAATGGTGCGGCAGCGGACGCAGCCAAATGCTGGCGTTTCGCACCAACATCGACGAGATTGTCTGCGCCGGCCCCGACAACCCGCTTGATGTGGACTGGACCTGCGCCTGCGGCGGCGACGAGGGTACAGCAATCCCCTACCTTGTAGTGCGGCAGGGGGACGGCAGCCGGCCGATCCAGGCGCGGATCGCGCGTGCGGTGTACTACGAGCTGGTGGCGCTCGCGGTGGAGGGCACCCGCGCCGGCGTGCCCTG
>CAXSHC010000357.1:0-2993 GCA_964236745.1 uncultured Acetobacteraceae bacterium | reverse complement strand
CGAGTTCCAGCAGGTGCGCCGGCGACAGGTGCAGCTGCACCAGGATCTGCACGATCGCCAGCGTCAGGAACGCCAGCATCATTAGCGGCATCATCCGGGCGGCGCCGGACATGAGCCCCTTCACTGCGCGATCACCCCGACTTCGAGCTCCTGGTTCGCGCCCAGGTCCGGAAGGCGCATCGGCCCCGTCTGGGTGAGAGCGCCGATGCCGAGCCCGGACGGCGGCAGCGCCTTCACCTCGCCTGCCGGCACCCGGAACGACACTGTGCCCACGCGGTCGATCGGCAGCGTCACCACCACCGGCTGTCGCCCAAGCCGTATCAGCCTGTCATAGCCGCCGGAGCTGACCAGCACTGTGCGGCCGGCATCTGTGCCGTCCGGTGCGGACGACCCCGCATCGAACAACGGGATCTGCACCAGCCGCAGCCGGTCGCGCTTCAACGCCGACGTGATCGCCGCGGCATCCGAGGCGGGCAGGCCCAGGCCGGTGACCGCCGACGTTTCTGCCGCGCGCGGCAGCAACGGCAGCTCCATCAGCATGTCCACCGGCAGCTTCGTCGCTGCTCCCTGTGCCGCTCCCGCCGCGGGCGCCGCGAGCCCTGGCGCCAATGCTGCGATCCTGTCGTTGAACCGCACCCAACCCCCACCTGCGAGCATCAGGACCAGCAACGTGTACAGAGCCGCCCGTCCCGGTGACGGGCTGCTCGATGCCGCGAGCTCTGGTTCTGCGTCCCGAAAAGGGCTGAGCCTATCCATGGCGGCGATCAGAACAGCTGGCTGGCCCGGGCGCAACACGCTGCGCGTGTCGATTGGTTAACGTCCTCATCACGATTGGTCACACGGACAACACGGGCGGAAGGTGCGGCAGCAGCTTGTCCGGCGTGATCGGGAAGCTACGCAACCGCACGCCGGTTGCATTGTAAACCGCGTTCACGACCGCGGCTCCCGAGCCGCAGATGCCAAGTTCGCCCGCCCCCTTCACCCCGATCGGGTTCACCGCCGGGTCGGTTTCCGCCAGCACCGTCACCTCGACCGCCGCCACGTCGGCCTGCACCGGCACGTGGTAGTGGGCGAGGTCGTGGTTGGCGAAGAAGCCTCGGCGCACGTCGACCTCGTTGCCCTCGATCAGCGCGCTGCTCAGCCCCCAGATCATCCCGCCCAGCAGCTGCGAGCGAAGCGTCTTGGCGTTCAGCACGCGCGCCACCGAGAACACGCCGACCATCCGCCGCATGCGCACCTCGCCTGTGACGACGTTGACGCCCACCTCGACGAAGTGCGCCCCGAACGACGCTTCCGCCTTGCCGTGCGGCTTCTCCGTCTTGGACACCTTGCCCTGCGCCGTCACCCCGTCCGGCGAGATCCGCGCGGCCAGCACCTGCAAGGGCTCGCCGGACGCGCCCGCCGCGATCCGCCCGTTCTCGAACGCGACCTGCGCCATGTCCGCCCCGTGCAACGGCGAACGCGCGTCGGCCACCGCCGTCTCGGCCAGCTTCCCCCGCAGCGCCTCGCAAGCCCGGAACACCGCCGACCCCGACGTTTCCGCCCCGAACGAGCCGCCTGACCCGGCTGTCGGCGGGAAGGAGGTGTCGCCCATCAGCACGCGCACCCTGTCCACCGGCAGCCCGGTGCTTTCCGCGGCGATCTGCGTCAGCACGGTGTAGGTCCCGGTGCCGATGTCGGTCATCGCCAGCCGCACCACCAGCACGCCGTCGGCGCCCAGCGTCACCTCCGCCGACGCGTCGCGCAGCATGTTGCCGCGATACGCCGACGCCATGCCGTAGCCGATCAGCCATTCGCCCTCGCGCACCGTTCCCGGCCTGGCCGGCCGCTTGTCCCAACCGAACTGCCTGGCCCCTTCCTTTAGGCATTCCGCCAGCTTGCGCGTGGTGTAGGGCTCGTGGCTGGTCGGGTGCACCATGGTGTCGTTCTTCAACCGCAGCGCTACCGGATCCATGCCGAGCCGCTCCGCCAGTTCGTCCATTGCGCATTCCAGCCCGAGCGAGCCCGGCGCGTCGCCCGGGGCCCGCATCGAGTCCGAGCGCGGCAGGTCCAGCTTCGCCACCTTGTGCACGGTGGAAATGTTGGGCGACGCGTAGAGCCCGCGCGTCGGCTGCGCCACGTTCTCCACGAAGTTGTCGTAGCGTGCGGTCTGCACCCACGCCTCGTGGTTCATCGACTGCAGCGCGCCGTCGTGATCCGCACCCAGCTGCAGATGCTGGAACACCTGCGTGCGGTGGCTGGTGACGTGGAACATCTGCTGCCGCGTCAGCGCCACCTTCACCGGATGGTCGAGCCGCTTCGCCGCGATCGCCGCCAGGATCTGGTCCGCGTAATATGGCAGCTTGCCGCCGAACCCGCCGCCGATGTAGCGGCTGATGGTGCGAACGTTGGTCTTGGACATCTGCAGCGTCGCCGCCACCCCGGCCTGGTGGCTGTCCACCATCTGCGACGAGCACCAGATCGTCAGCTTCGGCCCGTTCCATACCGCCAAGCTGGCATGCGGCTCCATCTGCGCGTGGCTCTGGTAGTCGCCGTCGTAGCTGACGTCGACGCGCACCGGTGCCACCGCGAACGCCTTGGCCGCGTCACCAACGTCGCTGACCGGGCTTTCGCCGCCATCCATCTTCGACAGCACCTTGGCCTGGTCGAGGTGCGCGCGCAGGTCGGTTTCCGCCACCGCGGCGTCATAGCGGATCACCAGCGCCATCGCCGCCGCACGCGCCTGCTCGAACGTGTCCGCCACCACGAAGGCGACCGGATCGCCGTAGTGCCGCACGTGGTCGCTGCCCAGCACCGGCTGCGCCCGGGCGAACCGGTCATGCGCCACCAGCGGGCCCCATGGCGCCTGCGGCGAAACGTTGGCGTGGGTCAGGATCAGCCGCACTCCCGGCCCCCGGCTCGCCACCGAGTCGTCGATCGACACCACCTGCCCGGTGGCGATCGTCGCCGGCACGATGAAGCCGACCAGCGGCTCCGGGCCGTGATACTCGGCG
>CAXSHC010000356.1:0-3007 GCA_964236745.1 uncultured Acetobacteraceae bacterium | reverse complement strand
CCATCACGGCTCGCGGCCGCAACGAGGTCGCGGTTCATGTCCCATTTCAGGTAGGGTATGGGATGCGCGCGCAACAGCGCGTCGATCTGGCGCTCGATGCGCGACGTGATCTCGGGCCGGGAAATGTCGATCACCAGCTGCCGGCGCGCGGTGCGCAGCGGACGGCCCTCGACATGCAGCACCGCGTCGGGATGCGCGCGAAACAGGTCGCTGTCGGGGTTGACGCATTCCGGCTCCACCCACAGCCCGAACTGCATCCCCCGCGACACCACGTGCTCGGCCAGCGGGCCGATCCCGTCCGGATACTTGCCCGGGTCCGGCACCCAGTCGCCGAGCCCGGCGCGCTCGTGGTGGCGCCCTCGCATCCAGCCGTCGTCCAGCACGAAGCGCTCGATGCCGAGGGTCGCGGCCGCGTCCGCCTGCGCCATGAGCGTGCCCAGGTCGTGGTCGAAATAGTTGCCTTCCCAGGTGTTCAGCGTCACCGGGCGTGGCGCCGTCCCGGCCGAGAACGGCAGCACGTGGCGGCGCACGTGGCGGTGGTACCGTTGCGACAGCCCGTTCAGGCCGGTCTCGGACAGGGTGGCATACACAGCCGGCGCGTCCAGCGCCTCGCCGGGCTGGAGGATCTGCTCGCCCGGATGCAGCAGCAGCCCGGCCAGCACCAGGGCGCGCCCGTCCTCCAGCCGCTCGACAGAGATTTGGTGGTTGCCGCTCCAGCCGAGCTGCACCCCGTGCACGAGCCCGGACTCCTCGTCGAAGCCGGGCTGGCCGCCGATCAGGGCCGGGACGTGCTCGTGCGAGCCGCGGCCGCGACGCGTGTCCACCGTGAAGCGGCCGCCTTCCAGCGTCATGCGACGCTCGGTGAACTCGTGCCCCCAGTAGCCGTCGAAGCCGAGCAGCTCGGTGGCGCCCTGCGGCCACAGGACGGCGCCGGCGCCGAGCTGCTCGACACGAAGCGGCGCGTCGCCCCGGTTGACGACCGTGCAGTCCTGGACAAGCACATCGTCGTCCGGTGCTAAGTGCAGGCGCAGGACGCAGCCGAGCCGCGCCACCGGGTCCTCCAGGCGCAGGACCAACGCCCCGTCCCCCTGTTCGACCGCGTCCAGCCGGAACTCCGCGGTCCAATCGCAACCGTCGTCGCGCGACGCGGCGAAGGCGGGCTGGCGCATCGGCCCGGCGCCGAGCGTCGGCAGCAGCAAGGCGTCGGTGTGGTCCTGGTCGAGGGCGTTGCGGGCGACGGCGCGGCTGCGCAGGGCCGGCAGCACGGACACGTCCAGCCCGTCCGGCAGGCGCGGCCCCCAATAAGCGATCTCCGGGCTGGCACCGCGCGGCAGCAGCAGAAGCGTCACGTGCGCGCCGTCCAGGCGCAGGGCTGGGGAAATTGCGCTCATCCCTTGGTGGCTCCCAGGGTCAGCCCGGTCACGAAGTGCCGCTGCATCAGGAAGAACAGCAGCACCGACGGCGCTGCCGCGATCAGGGCGCCGGCCGACATCAGCTGCCAGGAAGCGAGCCACATGCCGCTGAGCGCCTGCAGCCCGGCGGTCACGGGGCGGGCGCTGTCGGACTGCACCAGCACCAGCGCCCAGAAATAATCGTTCCAGATGAAGGTGAACACCAGCACCGCCAGCGCCGCCAGCGCCGGGCGCACCAAAGGCAGCACCACGTGCCAGAAGATGCGCAGCTCGCTGACGCCGTCGAGGCGCGCCGCCTCGGCCAGCGCGTCCGGCAGCTCGCGCATGAAGTTGCGCATGAACAGCGTGCAGAACCCGGTCTGGAACGCCATGTGGAACACCACCAGCGCCCAGATGGTGTCGTAGAGCGGGATCACGTGGATCATCAGGTCGCGGACCGGGATCATCAGCACCTGGAACGGCACGAAGTTGCCGCCGATGAAGATCGCGAACAGCAACAGGTTGCCGCGGAAGTGGAACTTGGCCAGCGCGTAGCCGGCCATGGACGACAACGCCAGCGTGCCAGCGACGGCGGGCACGGTGATCATGACGCTGTTGAGCAGGTAGCGGCCCATCGGCGAGCTGGTGAACACCGCGCGGTAGTTGTGCACGGCCATGATCCGGTCGGGCCAGCCCCAATAGTTGCCGCGCGACAGGTCCTCCAGCGAGCGGATGGAGGTGAGCGCTATCGCCAGCAGCGGCAGCAGCCAGATCACCAGCACGATTGGCACCGCCGCCGCGTAGCCGAACCGTCCGAGCGGACGGGCATCCTGGATGGGTGCGGGGAACATGGCTATGCCCGCTCCCGACGCAGCAGCGACCACAGGAAGAAGGCGATGTAGATGTCCATCAGCAGGAACAGCACGGTGGCGATGGCGGCGCCGTAGCCATAGCGGAACGAATGAAAGGTCTGATCGTACATGTAGTACGCCAGCACGGTGGAGGAATCGAACGGGCCACCCTTGGTCATGATCGACACCAGATCGAACGAACGCAGCGCGCCCACCACGCACACCACCACCGCGATAAACGTGGCCGGCCTGAGTTGCGGCAGGATGACGTATCGGAACAGCCGCCAGCGCGACGCGCCGTCCAGGCGTGCGGCTTCCACCAGCTCCGGATTGATCGCGGTCAGGCCTGTCAGATAAAGGATCATGCAGTACGCGGTCTGCGGCCACAGGCCCGCGATGATCACGCCGACGCTGGCCCAGTTCTCGCTTTCCATCAGCGCCACGCGCGGTAGGTGCAGCGCGTGCAGCACGACGTTCAGCAGCCCAAAATTGACGTTGAAGAACCAGCTGAATACCAATCCCACCACGACCTGGCTGATCACGAACGGAAAGAAGAACATCGACTTGTAGAACCGCATGCCGCGGATGCTCTGGTTCAGGAACAGCGCCAGCGCCAACCCGAACACCGGCGCCAGCATGTAGGCCAGCAGCCAGTACACGTTGTTCTCAAGCGCCGTGTAGAACGTGTCGTCGTGCAGCAGCTCGGCGTAGGCGCTCTCGCCGGCGAACGCGATCCGGCCGGCGTCTCCGCCCCAGCTGGCGGCG
>CAXSHC010000355.1:0-3008 GCA_964236745.1 uncultured Acetobacteraceae bacterium | reverse complement strand
CCGTGATGATGACGTCGTCGGTGTGCTGCGACCAGCGCCGGGCGCTGCGGGCCTGGTCGAACTGGGCCCAGGTCACCCCGCACACCAGCAGCAGGATCGCCACGAGCACTCCGAACAGGAGCAGGTTGGCGCGTCGGACGAGAGAATGGCTCATGCGGTCCAGCACGATCATCCACGAATTATATGCGGTTCCGGATAGCCGCGTCAGCCGATGATCGCCGACGGCGCGCGGGATCGTGACAACGACGGCCACCAAGCCGGAAGCCAACCGGCATCGGCCGGTGCAACGCGAAGCGCCGCCCGATCATCGGCGCGCAAGCGCGGCGATGATCGGGGATGCCAAACCGTTCAGGATCCGGGCGGTGTCGGCCCGGCGGGCTCCGGCTCCGCAGACTTGCCGTTGGCAGGCTGGCCGAGCTCCTTGCGTATCGCGTTCTCGCCGGCGTCCAGCAGCTCCTCCGCCACCTGCTTCGCATGGCCGGACAGGTTGCCGCTCAAGGCGTCGTCGACCATCTGTCCCGGGCTCGCGCTGCCGGCAAGGCCGTGCGCCTGCGCGCTGTCGCGGCCCTTGTCGAGCACTGCCTGGGCGACGTTGGCGCCCCCGTCGACCGCGGTCTGCGCCAGGTTGCGGGCGCTGTCCCGGGCTTGTCCCGCGATCTGCCCCAGCGCTGCCTCCTCGCGCTCCGACTGCGGAACCAGCGCCCCGAGCAGCGCGCCCGCCGCGAGGCCGAGCGCTCCCAGCAGCACCGGGCTTTCCGTCAGCGCCGACATCAGGCTGCCTCCCGCCTGCCCGGCGGCATGGCTTCCCTGTGTCACCGCTCCGCCGACCCGCTGTGCTGCGTCGCCGATGCCCTGGCCGAAGCCAGATGCGAGGCCGCCAAGCGAACCGGCGGCGCTGCTCGCTCCGTCGCGAAGTGCCCCGGCCTGTCCGGCGACCGCCTGCTGTGCGGTGCCCAGGGCGTGGGCGATGCGCTGCGAAAAGGAGTCCGAGGTGTCCTCCTGGTGGCGCGACAGGCCGAGCGCCTGGCCGCGCGCGTCGTCGAGCCGGACCCCGTAGTCATGTTCCGCCTCGTCGTGCCGGCGCACCACGCCCTGTTCCGCGCTCTGGATGCGGGCCGTCATCGCCGAATAGCCGCCGGCGTTGAAGCTGTGCGCGCCGCCCGGTGCCGCTTGTCCCTGCACGCCGCCCGGACGCGGGTTGGACGCCATCAGCCAGGTAAGGCCGATCCCGGTGAGGGCGGCGGGAAGCGGGTTCCCGCGCACGCTTTGCACGAGGTTGCGGCCGAACTCGGCACCTTCCGGGCCGCGGAAATAGCGCATCACGTCGTCCAGGAGCTGGCCCGGCGAAAGCTGCTGCAGCTCGCTCAGGTGGCCGTCGAGGCGGGCGCGCGTCTGGTCCAGCTCGCGCTCGATGCGGCCGGGATCGTTGGTGGTCGAGGACATCAGATGTGCTCCTTGAGGACGCTGACGTCCTTCTGCAGGCTGTCCGCCGCGCGTGTGGGGGTGAGGGTCTTCAACGACAGCATGGCGAGGCCGGACCGTGCGAACAGTGCGCCGACCGCGACGATCACGATGCCCACGATGAGGGATGCGGCCCACACCGGAAGCACGAGGGCCAGCGCGGCGGCGACGCCTTGAAGCACCACCACCAGCCCGGCGAAGGCCACCAGTGCGCCACCCAGCAGGAACACTGCGGCGATGATGACGCGGTGCAGCTTCTGGTCGAACTCGGCGCGCGCAAGCTGGATCTCGCCGCGAACCAGGTCCTGGACGTCCTGGGCGATGCTGCCGAGGATCGGGCCCAGGTTGAAGGCGGCGGGACTGGTCGCGCTCACGAGCCGCTTCCGGGGGTCATTTCCGGCATGCGCGGCAGGTCTGCCTTCGAAGCCCCGACCAACGCGACCTTGCCAACGCGTGCCAGGGCGAAACCGGCCGCGAGCGAGGCGCCTGCGAACAAGGCAGGCTGGCGCTGCGCCAGGTCCTGAAGGTTGCCCATGAGACCACGCAGGTCGTTGGACCGCACGGTGTTCGCCAGGATATCCAGCTCGGCGGCGCCGCGTTCCACCAGATGGGCGATGAAATCCTGGTGCCCTTCCAGCTGCTCGCCAGAACGGTGCACCGCCTTCGCTACGTCCTCGATGCGGTTGGCTAGGCTTTCCTTCTGGCCCTCGACTGCGGACATGGCCTGGTCTCTCGCCACGCCCGACACCGAGGCGCCGCGCGAGGCGGCGGACTGCGCCACGTCCTGCGCCTCGTTCAGCGCCTGCGTTCCGGCTTGCCGTGCCTGGTCGCCCACTTGGCGCACGGCGTCGCCAGCGGTCTGCGCCATCGAAAGCCCCGCCTTGACGGGGTCGCCACTCGTGTCACTCATGCGAACGTTCTTTTCGTTGCGCCGCGAGCGACCGAAGCCCGGCGACAGGGTGGGGAGGATGGGGACGAACGCGAAGTGGGCCCGGTGCCAGGTGTTCCAAATGCCGGCTCGACGGCGAACCGAACACGCCGGGAAACAGTCTGCCTGCTTCTTCCGGCTGCCTCGCTATTCCCGGTTCTCGCCCCGCCGCCGGTGACGGTGCCGACCCCGGAGGCGATGGATCGTACAGCATGAACGATGGCCCTCGGATCGTGCCGACCGGGTGCGTCGCCATGGAAGCGCCGGCAACGCACGGGTCGAAGCGTCAAGCCCCAAAGAAACGCCGCCCGGCAAAGTTTCCGGTCCCGAGCCTCTATGACAGGTTATCGTCCAGTGCATGCGCTTCCGATGGTGGAACGGCGTCTGGTGGCTGCGGGCCTGATGCCGGGCGGCGCGGCGGACGCCCGACCATGACCCGCACGACCGCACGATGCCTCGGGAACGGAATCGATACCGAAATCGTTGGCGAGCCTGAAGAACAACTTCCAGAACGTTCAGGAGCGCTCAATGTCAATTCTCGGCTGGATCATTCTCGGGCTGATCGCAGGCTTTATCGGCAGCAAGATCGTCAACAAGAGCGGCGAGGGCGTGATCCTCG
>CAXSHC010000354.1:1725-3013 GCA_964236745.1 uncultured Acetobacteraceae bacterium | reverse complement strand
CTGGCGAACGGCTCGTCCAGCATCAGGAACTCGGGCTCGCGCACCAGGGCGCGGGCGATGCCGACGCGCTGCGCCTCGCCGCCCGACAGGGTCAGCGGCCAGACGTCGAGCCGGTGACCGAGCCCGACCTCCTCCAGCGCCGCCACCGCCCGGTCGCGCGCGTCGGATCCGGGCAGGCCCAGCGCCACGTTCTCCCACACCCGCTTCCACGGCAGCAGGCGTGCCTCCTGGAATACCACGGCAACGTTGCGTGGCACCATCACCCGGCCTTCCTCGACCGGATCCAGCCCGGCCAGGGTGCGCAGCAGCGTGGTCTTGCCCGATCCGCTGCGCCCCAGCAGGGCCAGGAACTCGCCCGCTCCTATAGACAGGTCGAGGCGGTCCAGCACGGCGTTGCCGTTGAAGCGCCGGGTCAGCCCCTCGATGCGTATTGCCGGCTCCGCCGGGCGTTCGTAGCTCATGCCCGGCCCCCATAGGCGGGGCGCCAGGCCAGCAGCGTCCGCTCCAGCACCCGCACCACCAGGTCGCTGAGCAGGCCCAGCAGGGCATAGACCAGCAGCCCGACCAGGATGATGTCGGTGCGCAGGAAGTCCTCCGCGTCGGTCATCATGTGGCCGATGCCGGAGTTGGCGTTCACTTGCTCGGCCACCACCAGCATCAGCCAGGAGATGCCGACCGAGAAGCGCAGGCCGGTCAGCAGGTCCGGTAGCGCGCCAGGCAGCACGATCTGCCGGACCGTCTGGGCACGCGACAGGCCGAGGGTGCGCCCCATCTCCAGCAGCTTCGGGTCGATCGAGCGTATGCCCTTGAACAGGTTGAGATAGATCGGGATCATCGAGCCCAGCGCCACCAGCGCCACCTTCGGCAGCTCGCCGATGCCGAACCACAGGATGAACAACGGCACCAGGGCGAGCGCCGGCAGGGTGCGGAGCATCTGCATCGGCGCGTCGATGGCTTCCTCGCCCAGCCGCGACAAGCCCGCGACCAAAGCGAGCGCGATGCCGGCAACGATCGCGATGGCGAGCCCGGAGCCGGCGCGCACCAGCGACACCAGAAGGTTGCGCGGCAGCGTGCCGTCCGCGATCAGGCCCAGCGCCGTGGACAGGATGCGCGACGGCGAGGCCAAAGTCTGCGGCGACACCAGGCCGGAGGACGAGGCCACCTGCCACGCCAGAAGCAGCAGCAACGGCGACACCGCGCGGCGCAGGCCGGCCGGCACAGGGCGACGACGCGGTGCGGCGTTCCCGCGGGTCGGCATTCCTGAGGCCGCGACGCCGATGCCGCTCCG
>CAXSHC010000354.1:0-1715 GCA_964236745.1 uncultured Acetobacteraceae bacterium | reverse complement strand
TCGAGCACGAGGTATTCCTTCCATCATCCCACGGGGACGACCGAAGAAACCATCACACCGGGCAGGTAGTCAAGGATCACCCTATCTTTTGTCGTTGTTCACTCGGTTGTGCGCTGATGAATGCGCTGAGGTTGGCGATCCCGCGCGCGGTCACGCTTTGGGTCAGGACGTGGATCGGCCGGCTCACGCCGAGCAGGATCGGGCCGACCTGCAGCCCTTCCGCCGCCGCCTTGAGCAGCGAGTAGCTGATGTTGGCCGCGTCCAGGGTGGGCATGATCAGGAGGTTGGCCGAGCCGCTGAGCCGGCTGTCCGGCACCGTGCGGCTGCGCAGCGCCTCGCTCAGCGCGGTGTCGGCCTGCATCTCGCCGTCCACCTCCAGGTCCGGCGAGGCGGCACGGATCAATCCCAGGGCCTGGCGCATCTTGCGCGCGGACGCGCTGTCGCTGGAGCCGAAGTTGGAGTGCGACAGGAGCGCCGCCCGCGGCGTCAGGCCGAACTCGCGCACCGCGTCGGCGGCGAGCAGGGTCATCTCGCAGATCTGCTCCGGGCTCGGATCCACCACCATGTGGGTGTCGCAGAAGAACAGCGCGCCGTTGCCCTGGATCAGCGCGGTCAGGGCATACACGCGGTTCGCCGCCTTGCGGGCCGGGATCACCGGCAGCACGTAGCGCACCTGCTGCCACCACGCGTTCAGGCCGCCGACCAGGGCGGCGTCGACGATGCCGGCGCGCAGCAGCATGGAGGCGGCGATGGTCGGGCGCCGGCGCAGCGCCCGCTCGGCCGTCTGCATCGGCAGGCCCCGCCGGCCGACCAGGTGCTGGTACTCCGAGGTCAGCGGCCCGAACAGCTCGGAGGTGTCGGGGTCGATCACCTCGGCGTCGTGGTCGAGATCGAGCCGCAGCCCCATGGCGCGCAGCTTGGCCTCGATCACGCTGCGCCGGCCCAGCAGCACGGGCCGGGCGATGCGGTCGTCCACCACCGCCTGGGCGGCGCGCAGCGTGCGCTCGTCCTCGCCCTCGGCGTAGGCGATGCGCTTGGGCGCCTTGCGCGCGGCCTCGAACACCGGGCGCATCACCTGGCCGGAGCGATACACCACGTCGTCGAGGTCCTGCCGGTACGCCTCGAAATCCGCGATCGGCCGCTCGGCGATGCCGCTGTCCATCGCCGCCTTCGCCACCGCCGGCGCCACCACCAGGATCAGGCGCGGGTCGAATGGCTTGGGGATGATGTACTCCGGCCCGAACACCGGCGCGTCGCCGCCATAGGCCGCCGCCACCGCCTCGCTGGCCTCGATGCGGGCAAGCTCGGCGATCGCCTCCACCGCCGCGACCTTCATTGCCTCGTTGATCTCGCGCGCGCCGCAGTCCAGCGCGCCGCGGAAGATGAACGGGAAGCAGAGAACGTTGTTGACTTGGTTCGGGTAGTCCGACCGGCCGGTGGCGATGATGGCGTCGGGGCGCACCTCACGCGCGAGGTCGGGGGAGATTTCCGGCTCCGGGTTGGCCAAGGCCAGGATGAACGGGTTCGGCGCCATCTCGCGCAGCCAGTCCGGCTTCAGCACGCGCGGCGCGGACAGTCCCAGGAACACGTCGGCGCCCGGCAGCGCTTCGGCCAGGGTGCGCGCCTCGGTGTGCCGGGCGTAGCGGGCCATGTTGGGCTCCATGTCCGGATCGCGCCCGGCATGCACCACGCCCTTGCTGTAGGTCAGCGTCACG
>CAXSHC010000353.1:0-3013 GCA_964236745.1 uncultured Acetobacteraceae bacterium | reverse complement strand
GACGCCCGCTCGCTGGCCGGGCAGCTGATCGCCGACGCGCCGTTCGACGGCATCGTCGCCATCACGCGCGGCGGGCTGATCCCGGCCGCCATCATCGGCCGCGAGCTGGATTGCCGCGTGGTCGAAAGCGTGTCGGTGGTGTCCTACGACCAGGCGCCGACGCGGGCGCAGGCGCTGGACGACGAGCGCACGCAGGGCGAGCCGGTGGTGGTCAAGCACCCCGCCGCCGCCGGTGACGGCTCGGGCTTCCTGATCATCGACGACCTGGTCGATTCCGGCGTGACGGCGCGGCTGGTGCGGCGGCTGCTGCCGAAGGCGCGGTTCGCCTGCGTGTATGCCAAGCCGGCCGGGCTGCCGTTCACCGACCGCTACGTGGTCGAGGTGCCGCAGGACACCTGGATCCTGTTTCCGTGGGACACCGCACCTTCCTTCGTGCCGCCGCTGGCGCGACAGGCCGTCGATCCTGTCTGATCAACCGGCCGCCGCCGGGATCGCCACCGGAGCCGTCACCGGGATCGCCACCGAGGCGGGCAGCGTCCGGCACGTTCCGCTGGACGGCTGGCCCGTGCGCGACCAGATCGAAGGGCTGTGGGAAGGCCAGCTCGCGGCGGTGGCGTCGATCGGCCCCGCGCTGGGCGCCATCGCCGGCGCGGTCGAGGCCGCCCTGTCCCGCCTGCGCAACGGCGGCCGGCTGGCCTATGCCGGCGCCGGCAGCTCGGGGCGTCTCGGGGCACAGGACGGCGCCGAACTGGAGCCGACCTTCGACTGGCCCCGCGACCGGCTGGTGCTGCTGATCGCGGGCGGGGTGCGGGCACTGACGCAGGCGGTGGAGAACGCCGAGGACGACGCGCCGGACGCGCGCGCGCAGGTCGCGGCAGCCGGGATCGGGCCGCAGGACGTGGTGATCGGCGTGGCGGCGAGCGGGGCCACGCCGTTCACGCTGGGCGCCGTTGTGGCTGCCCGCGAGCGCGGCGCGCTGACGATTGGGCTCGCCAACAGCGCCGGAAGCCCGCTGCTGGCGGCAGCCGAGCATCCCGTCCTGGTCGCCACCGGCGCCGAGCCGATCGCCGGCTCCACCCGCATGAAGGCCGGCACCGCGCAGAAGGTGGTGCTGAACCTCCTGTCGACCGCGATGATGGCCGGGCTGGGGCACGTCCATGCCGGGCGCATGGTCGACATGCAGGCGCGCAACGCCAAGCTGCGACGGCGGGCGGTGGCGATGGTGGCGGAGCTGGCGGGCTGCGACCCGGCTGATGCCGCGGCGGCGCTGGCTGCGACGGGCGGCCGGGTGAAGCCGGCCGTGCTGGTGGCGCTGGGCCTGTCGGCAACGGATGCGGCGGCAGCGCTCACCGACAGCGCTGGGCATCTTCGCCCAGCACTTGCCACCGCCCTTGCCGCTGCCCCTGGCAAAGCCGCCCTTGCCACCAACGAACCCGTTCCATAGGTTCTCAACCGGTTCGGGGCGTGGCGCAGCCTGGTAGCGCGCGTGTTTTGGGTACACGAGGCCCCCGGTTCGAGTCCGGGCGCCCCGACCAGGCCGGTCCGAAACCGGACCCGAGGGCGGACCCCGGGGCGAACCAAGAAAAGGTGGCTGTGCGATGCGTGCCCGGATCTTCCAGCAGCCCAAGGATTCCAACCAGTCGGGCCACGCCAACACCCATGACTGGATCCTCCACTACGGCCAGTCCGAGCAGCGCCAGCAGGACCCGCTGATGGGTTGGTTCGGCAGCGGCGACACCAGGAGCCAGCTCGTGCTGCGGTTTCCGAACCGGGAGGACGCGGTTGCCTACGCCGAGCGCCAGGGCATCCCGTATGACATTGAGCTGCCGGTCACGCGTATTCACCGGCCCAAGGCCTATGCCGACAACTTCCGCTTTGACCGACGGCAGAACTGGACGCACTGATCCTCCTGCCGGTCCCGCGCGCCCTTAGCTCAGTCGGATAGAGCAACAGCCTTCTAAGCTGTGGGTCGGTGGTTCGAGTCCACCAGGGCGCGCCAACGCCGTTCACGCCCCTACCATGTCCAAACCATTTGGCATCCGACGGCCCGGGACGCGGTTCCCGTCACCCCGCCCGGAGCTAGCGCGCCCTGGACCTCGGACGGCACGTGGGCGTGCGGAAGTGGCTCGGGCCGATGCCGATGATGCGCTTGAAGGCACGGCTGAAGGCGGCGTCGGACTCATAGCCGAGCCGTTTCGAGACCTCGGAGATGCGCGCGTGGTCGCGGGCCAGCCATTGCCGCGCCTGGTGCATCCGCACTTGCGCCACGTATTGCGCGGGGGTCTCGCCGACGATGGCGGCGAACTTGCCGGCGAAGCTCGACCGCGACGCACCCATCATCCGCGCCAGCTCGGGCACCGGCCAGTCGCGGTCGGGATTGGCGTGGATGGCCGCCAGCACGCGGCCGATCTCGGGGTCGCGCACCGCCGCCATCCAGCCGGTGGCATCGTTGCCGCCGCGCTCCACCCACGAGCGGATGATCTGCGCCGCCAGCACGTCGGCCAGGCGGGCGACGATGCCGCAGGCGCCGACGCGGTTCATCGCCACCTCGCGGCCCATCGCCTCGATCAAGTGCGGGATGGTGGGGTCGCTCCGCATCAGCTCGTTGGCGTGCATCACGTCGGGCATCATGCGCAGCAGCGGATGCAGGCTGTCGAGGTTGAACCGCATGGTGCCCGAGAACAGCAGGGCGGCCTCGCCGTCGTCGCCGGTCCGCAGGTCGACGATGTTGTCGCAGATCGAGGTGCAGTTCGCGCGCGGGAACGGCTGGAACGCAGCGTTGGCCTGGCTCGCCAGCGCATGCGCGCCGCCGCGCGGCAGCAGCACGGCGTCGCCCATCGTCAGCTGCATCCATGCCCCGCACGGCGCCTGCAGCCAGCAGCCCGCCTCGGCCACGAAATGGAAATGCGCGTCCGCCTGCGCCGGAAACGAGAACGCCCACGGCCCTACATGGCGGCAGCGGCTGTACTCGACGCCCTCGAGCCGCAGGCCATTCAGCATCTCGGTGAGCAGA
>CAXSHC010000352.1:0-3015 GCA_964236745.1 uncultured Acetobacteraceae bacterium | reverse complement strand
TGCGGCACCTGCACATGATGGGTACCACCGAGCCGGTGTTCCATCGCTTGGTGCCGGCGCTGGTGCGCCAGATGGGGGCCGCTTATCCGGAGCTGGTGGCGAACGAGGCGCTGATCCGCGACGCGATGCGTCAGGAGGAGGACCGGTTCAAGGCGCTGCTGGAGCGTGGGCTCGGGCTGCTGGCGGAGGAAACCGGGCGGCTCGGGACAGGCGAGGCGCTGCCGGGCGCGGTCGCGTTCAAGCTCTACGACACGTTCGGCTTTCCGCTCGACCTGACGGAGGACGCGCTGCGCGAGCGCGGCCACGGGGTCGACCATGCAGGCTTCGAGCAGGCGATGCAGGTGCAGCGGACGCGGGCGCGGGCCGCCTGGTCCGGGTCGGGCGAGGAAGCGACCGGGCAGGTCTGGTTCGAGCTGCGCGACACGGTGGGTGCTACCGAGTTCCTCGGCTACGGCACGGAGCAGACGGATGCGGAGATCGCGGCGCTGGTGGTCGCGGGAATGCCGGTCACGGAAGCGGCCACCGGGACGGAACTGGGCGTGCTGCTGAACCAAACGCCGTTCTATGCCGAAAGCGGCGGCCAGGTCGGTGATACCGGGGTGATCCAGGCGCCCGGCCTGAGGATCGTGATCGAGGACACGCAGAAGAAGCTGGGCGATCTGTTCGTTCACCAGGGCCGGGTGGTCGAGGGCACGGCGCGCGTGGGGGCGGCGGTGACGGCGACGGTGGACCACGCACGTCGCGGCGACATACAGGCGCACCATTCCGCCACCCACCTGCTGCACGAGGCGATGCGGCGCAGGCTGGGCGACCACGTGGCGCAGAAGGGCAGCCTGAACGCGCCGGACCGGCTGCGCTTCGACGTCAGCCAGCCGCGGCCGGTGACGCCGGACGAGCTGGCGGCGATCGAGGCCGAGGTGAACAACAAGATACGCGAGAACGCGGCGGTCGGCACGCGGCTGATGACCCCGGAACAGGCGGTGGGGCAAGGCGCGCGGGCGCTGTTCGGCGAGAAGTACGGCGACGAGGTGCGGGTGGTGTCGATGGGCGACAGCGTCGATGCGGATCGCGGCGCGTACTCGATCGAGCTGTGCGGCGGCACCCATGTGGGGCGGACCGGGGAGACCGGGCAGTTCCGCATCACCGCCGAAAGCGGGGTGTCGGCCGGGGTGCGACGGATCGAGGCGGTGACCGGGCGGGCGGCGGAGCAGGCGGCGTCGCTGACAGAGAACCGGCTCAAGGAGATGGCGGCCCTGCTGCGGGTGTCGCCGGCGGAAGCGGTGGAGCGGCTGTCGGTGCTGCTGGAGGAGCGGCGCGGGCTGGAGCGCCAGGTGTCGGAGCTGCAGCGGCGGCTGGCGACCGCGGGTGCCGGGACGGCGGCGATCGAGCAGGTGAACGGGATCGCCTTCGCCGGGCGCAACCTTGGCGAGGTGTCGCCCCGTGAGCTCAAGGGGCTGGCGGAGGAGATCGGCCGGGAAGCGGGCGCCGGCGTGGTGGCGCTGGTGTCGACGGCGGAAGGCAAGGGCAGCGTGGTGGCGTGGGTGTCGCCGGAGCTGGTCGCGCGGCTGGACGCGGTGGCGCTGGTGCGCGAGGCCAGCGCCGCCATGGGTGGCAAGGGCGGCGGCGGCCGGCGGGAGCTGGCGCAGGCGGGCGGGCCGGACGGGAGCCGGGCGGACGCGGCGCTGGACGCGATCCGCGCAGTGCTGGCCCGGGAAGGCTGAGGGAGCGCGCTGGCGGTCAGCGCCGGCGGGAGACCGCGAGCACGCCGTTGTCGTGAGGCAAACGGTCACCGGTCGATCCCGGCCTGCGCCGGTTGCCGGTGCGCGCGGGAGGGGCGCGGCACGGCGGCCGGCATCCAAATATCCGGCTTGTCGCGCCGGGCGGAAGCGCGTCGCGGTCCCGGAACGGATCTGGCGCGCAAGGCAACCCGGTCGGCCTGCATGGCGTCCCTGACGGCAAGGACGCGGCAGGAGCACCGATCGCTTGTACAACCCCATCTCGGATTACGGGCTGATCGGCGACACGCACAGCACGGCGCTGATCGACCGCGACGGCTCGATCGACTGGCTGTGCTGGCCGCGTCACGACTCGCCCTCGGTGTTCGGACGGCTACTGGACGATCGCAAGGGCGGCTGCTGCGCTCTGCGCCTGGACGGGGTAACCGGGCGGAGCCGGCGCTACCTGCCCGGCAGCAACATCCTCGAGATGCGGTTCGAGACCGGCACGGGGGTAGCGGTGCTGCTGGACCTGATGCCGCTGCGCTCGCCGGACGCGCTGCCGGAGGAAGGGCCGGACAACGAGGCGGAAGGCCGGCTGCTGCGCATCCTGCGCTGCGAAACGGGCAGCGTGTCGGGCGGGTTCACCGTGCGGCCGGCATTCGACTACGGCCGGGCCGAGGCGGCGGCGGCGGAAGCGGTGCAGGACGGGGTGCTGTTCCGGGCCGGGGACCGGGTGCTGCGCGCGACGAGCACCGACCCGATGACGATCGACGGTGCTGCGGCAGCAACGAGCTTCCGGCTGGAAGCTGGGATGCGGAGCGTGCTGGCGCTGACCCCTGGCGACGATGAGCGGCCGCCCATGCAGGGGATCGGGGACGCGTTGTGTCGGCTGGAGCAGACACGGGAATATTGGCAACGATGGAGCGCGCGCTGTTCCTATCGGGGGCGGTATCGCGATGCTGTGGTTCGCGGGGCGCTGTGCCTCAAGCTGCTGACGTATTCGCCGACCGGGGGCATCGTGGCAGCACCCACCACCTCACTGCCCGAGGCGGTGCCGGGCAACCGCAACTACGACTACCGCTTCGCCTGGATGCGCGACGCGAGCTTCACCGTGTCGTCGTTCGTCCGGCTCGGCTACACGCGGGAAGCGGCCGAGTTCCTGCGCTTCCTGCGCGATGCCGGCGCCAGCTACGGCCGGGACCTGCGGCTGATGTATGGCATCGATGGCGATACCCCCGCCCTGGAAACGCTGGACGGACTCGAAGGCTGGCGCGGGGTGGGGCCGGTGAGGATCGGC
>CAXSHC010000351.1:0-3034 GCA_964236745.1 uncultured Acetobacteraceae bacterium | reverse complement strand
ACGCGTGGAAAGCATGGTGGCGCTGGCCGACCTCACGCGCGCCGGCTTCATCCACGGCGACATTTCCACCGTGATGTCGCCCCGCACCGTGCTCACCTGGGCGGAAAACGCCCGCATCTTCGGCGACCTCGGCTTCGCCTTCCGGCTCACCTTCCTCAACAAGTGCGACGAGGCCGAGCGCCAAACCGTCGCCGAGTACTATCAGCGCTGCTTCAACGAGGATCTCCTCTCCGGCGCTTCCGCCAAGAGCCGATGAGCGGCTCCGGCGATCACACACGCGGCGAGGCCTTCAAGCGCGCCACCGCCGGCACGCTTCGCGCCATCGGCCGGCACAAGGACGTGCAGGTCACCTTCCAGGCCGGCCCCGCCCAGGTGTCGGAAGCGCGCGTCCGCCTGCCGCAGCCGAGCCGCTCCCTGCCTGCCGCCGAGATCACACGCCTGCGCGGTGCCGCCGACGCCGCCGCCTTGCGGCTGCGTCATCACGACGCGGCCGTGCACGCTGCTCGTACCCCCACGCCGCGCGATGCGCGCGAGGTCTACGACGCGCTGGAGCAGGCCCGCATCGAGGTGGTCGGTGCCCGGCACATGAACGGCGTCGCCGCCAACCTGCGGTACAAGCTCGAAAGCGAATGCGAGCAGGCCGGCTACGAACGCATGACCCGTCGCGAGCAGCTGCCAACGGCCGCCGCCCTTGCCTTGCTGGCCCGCGAACGATTGTCGGCGAGGCGTCACCCCCGGCCGCCGCTGCGGTGCTGGAACAATGGCGCAGCACCCTGGCCGCGGGCGCCGACCGGGCGCTCGACGAGCTCGCCGCCGCCCAGGACGACCAGGCCGCCTACACCCGCGCCGCCCGCCGCCTGCTGGCCGCCTACGACCTGGCGGAGATGGAGGCAGAAACCGAACCGGAAGACGAGGAAGCCGGTCCGGAAGCGTCTGGCGACCAGGAGCAGCCGTCCGAGCCGCCGCCCTCGCCGCAACCGGAACAGGAACATTCCACTCCCGAGGACATGCCGGGCGCCGAGGCCGAAGCGTCCAGCGCCGGCGAGCCGGAGGAAGCCACCGACGCGGAAGCCGGCGCCGCCGAGGGCGAGGACCGCGCCGGCGGCCCGCAGCAGCAGCGCGAAGCCACCCAGGCGGAAGTCGGCACCGCCTACCGCGTGTTCGCCCGCCAGTTCGACGAGGAGATCGCCGCCGAGGCGCTGTGCGACGGCGACGAGCTGTCCCGCCTCAGGCAGCAGCTCGACCAGCAGCTGCTCAACCTCCAGGGCGTTGTGTCCAAGCTCGCCAACCGGCTGCAGCGACGCCTGATGGCGCAGCAGACCCGCGCCTGGGAGTTCGACCAGGAGGAAGGGATCCTCGACGCCGGCCGCTTGGCCCGGGTGGTGGTCAACCCGACGCTGTCCTTGTCCTACAAGCACGAGCGCGACACCGACTTCCGCGACACGGTGGTCACCCTGCTGGTCGACAACTCCGGCTCCATGCGCGGCCGGCCGATCACGGTGGCGGCGATGTGCGGCGACATCCTGGCCCGCACCCTGGAGCGCTGCGGCGTCAAGGTGGAGATCCTGGGCTTCACCACCCGCGCCTGGAAGGGCGGGCAGAGCCGCGAGCGCTGGATCGCCGCCGGCAAGCCGCGCGACCCCGGCCGCCTGAACGACCTGCGCCACATCATCTACAAGGCAGCCGACATGCCGTGGCGCCGCGCACGGCGCAACCTCGGCCTGATGCTGCGCGAAGGCCTGCTCAAGGAGAACATCGACGGCGAAGCGCTGGCCTGGGCCAACCGCCGCCTGCTCGGCCGTCGCGAAAGCCGGCGCATCCTGATGGTGATCAGCGACGGCGCCCCGGTCGACGACAGCACCCTGTCGGTCAATTCCGGCTCCTACCTGGAGCGCCACCTGCGCGAGGTGATCGCCGAGATCGAGCGCGCGCACGCGGTCGAGCTGATCGCCATCGGCATCGGCCACGACGTCACCCGCTACTACCGCCGCGCCGTCACCATCACCGACGCTGAGGAGCTGGGCGGCACCATGCTGGCCAAGCTGTCCGAGCTGTTCGACGAGGACGCCGCTCGTGGACGCCGCACCCATCCGCGTCCACTCCGGGCGGCATGACCGGCAGCAGCCCGAACCTCCAGGCACCGGACCGCCTGCCGCCGGCACGCCTCCGCGCCGCGGCCGTCGTCGGCCTGGGCCTTGTTGTCGGCCTCGGCTTCATGCTGCCTGTGCTGGCCTATGCCCGAACCGAACCCGGCACCGTCCGCACCCTCGCCGTCCTGGTGGCCGCCGTTATCGCCGCGTTGCTGATCCGACGGCTCGGCACCGTGCTGCGCCGCCTGCTGGATAGCCTGCCACAACCCTGGCGCCTGCCGCTGTTGGCCGTCTACGCCATGTCGGCGATGGCACTTCCTGCCTCGCTGCTGCTGCTGCAGCCGGGACCGGTGGCCCCACCCGGTTCCCAGGAAACGCCGCCGACCCCGCGCTGAACACGGTTCAGCTGGCGGCCGACAGGCTCTTCTCGCCGATCCCTGTCAGCAACAGGTCGGTCTCCTCCTCCAGCGTTTCCACAGCAGGGTTCCGCCTCGGCAAGCCCAAGCTTCCTCGCCTAGCTCTTGAGCATCCCGCAGCGGGCGGTCTCGTAGTGCTCGATCGCCTCGGCACAGCCGATCAGCACCCGGTCATCCGGCGTCCAGGGTGGCCCGCAAGCTGGCCCGCGCCGCAGGCAGGCTTTGGCCGAAATCATCCGCCGCCAAACTCAACGCCTGCACCGAGCAGGCCCCGGCGATCTCGTGCTCCTGCCACCGTCCCTGCTTGGACAGCGCGAAAACCAGCATCCGCCCGACCCGCGCCGCCATGGACTGCTCCGACAGGAGCAGCGCCTGCGCGCGCACATGCTCCTGGTCGGTCACCCAGGCGAACTCGCCGAGAAGGCCGTGCTGCATCTCCGCCACCGCCGGATACAGCCCGTTCAGGAACAGCTGGTGCGTTTCCGGATAATAGCGCGCTGCACGCTCGTGCACCCCGCGCGCCACGAC
>CAXSHC010000350.1:0-3045 GCA_964236745.1 uncultured Acetobacteraceae bacterium | reverse complement strand
GCAACCGCAACTTCGAGGGCCGCATCAGCCCCAACGTGCGCGCCAACTACCTGGCGAGCCCGCCGCTGGTGGTGGCGTACGCCCTGCTCGGCACCATCCGCGAGGACATCACCACCGTGCCGCTCGGCACCGGCACGAATGGCGAGCCGGTGTTCCTGCGCGACGTGTGGCCCACCAACAAGGAGATCGCCGACCTGATGGCGAGCTCGATCTCGCGCGACCAGTTCATCGAGCGCTACGGCCAGGTGACGCGCGGCACCAAGGAATGGCAGGAGCTGCAGGTCGCCACGGGGTCGGAAACCTACCAGTGGGACGGCGGCTCCACCTATGTGCAGAACCCGCCCTACTTCGCCGGCATCACCATGGAGCCGACCGACAAGGGCGACATCCTGGGCGCGCGGGTGCTGGCGCTGCTCGGCGACAACATCACCACCGACCACATCTCGCCCGCCGGCTCGATCAAGAAGAGCGCGCCGGCCGGCGTGTATCTCGGCGAGCACCAGGTGCAGCAGAAGGACTTCAACTCGTACGGCAGCCGGCGCGGCAACCACGAGGTGATGATGCGCGGCACGTTCGCCAACATACGCATCAAGAACGAGATGGTGCCGGGCGTGGAAGGCGGCGTGTCCAAGCACTACCCGGACGGTTCCCAGGGCTCGATCTACGACGTGGCGATGGAATACCAGGCCGAGGGGGTGCCGCTGATCGTGTTCGGCGGCAAGGAGTACGGCATGGGCTCGTCGCGCGACTGGGCGGCCAAGGGCACCGTGCTGCTCGGCATCCGGGCGGTGGTGGCGGAAAGCTTCGAGCGCATCCACCGCTCCAACCTGGTCGGCATGGGCGTGCTGCCGCTGTTGTTCAAGTCGGGCACCACGCGGGAAACGCTGGAGCTGCGCGGCGACGAGGTGATCGACATCAAGGGGCTGGACAAGATCACGCCGCGCATGACGCTGACGCTGGCCATCACCCGCGCCGACGGCACCACCCTGGACGTGCCGGTGATCTGCCGCGTCGATACCTTGGACGAGGTCGAGTACTACCGTCACGGCGGCATCCTGCACTACGTGTTGCGCGGCATGGCGCAGGCGGCGGCCTGATCCGCATCGGCGCGGCCTGATCCAGGCCGATCGCGCTGGCGGAACTTGCGGACACGCAAGGCGCCGGCCCGGACGGTTCCGGGCCGACGCCGGTCGTGTTCGTGCGCGATCTGCGCAAGAGCTTCGACGGGCAGGTGGTGCTGGACGGGATCTCGCTGTCGGTCGCGGCCGGAGAACTCGTGTCGATCATCGGGCCGTCGGGATGCGGCAAGTCCACACTGCTGCGTTGCCTGAACTTCCTGGAGCTGCCGGACGCGGGCGAGGTGCGGCTTGTCGGGCACGCCCTGCTGCGCGACGGCGGGCGCTGGCGGCGATCCGACGAGAAGCGGGCGCACGCGCTGCGCGCCCAGGTCGGCATGGTGTTCCAGGGCTTCAACCTGTTCCCGCACCGCACCGTGCTCGACAACGTCCTGCTGGCGCCGCGGGTGGTGAAGCGCGCCGAGCGCGGGCGAGCGCAGGACGAGGCGATGCGGCTGCTGGACAAGGTGGGCCTTGGCGCAGTGGCAGGGCGCTATCCGGCAACCCTGTCCGGCGGGCAGCAGCAGCGGGCGGCGATCGCGCGGGCGCTGGCGATGGCACCACGGGTGATGCTGTTCGACGAGCCGACCTCGGCGCTCGATCCGGAGCTGGCGGAGGAGGTGCTGGGGGTGATGCGCCAGCTCGACGCGGAAGGCATGACCCAGCTGGTGGTGACGCACGAGATGCGCTTCGCCCGTGCCGCGTCCGACCGCATCGTGTTCATGGACGCAGGCCGGATCGTCGAGGAGGCGGTGCCGGACCAACTGTTCACCGCGCCTGCCGATCCGCGCACGCGACGCTTCCTCCGGCAGTTCCTGTGACCGGCATCCGGTTGCCGCCCTCGGGACTGGTGGCGCTGTTGTTGTTGTTCGCGGGCGCTGCGTTCGCGGCTCCCTTGCGCTGGGCATCCGACGCGCAGTCCGGCGCGCCGTTCGTATTCCATGATCCTGCTGACCAGTCGCGCCTGACCGGTTTCGAGTTCGACCTGGTCGAGGCGCTGGCGCGGCGCATCGGCAGCGATCCGGTGTTCGTGCAGAACGACTGGGACGGGCTGATCCCCGGGCTGCAGCGCAACCTTTACGACGTGGTGATCGACGGCATCGAGATCACGCCGGAGCACCGGGCGGCGGTGGATTTTTCCACGCCGTACTACCGCACCGCCGAGCGCATCGCGGTGCGTCGGGATGCGACCGGGCTGGACAGCGTGCCCGCCCTGCGCGGTCACGTGGTCGGCACGCTCAAGGACACACTGAGCCAGCGCCTGCTGGAACAGGCAGGCGGGATCACGTTGCGGTCCTATGACGACGAGACCAATGCGTATTCCGACCTCGCCAACGGGCGGCTCAACGCGGTGATGCTGGACGAGCCGATCGCGCTTTACTACGCGGTGCCGGACCCGCGGCTGAAGCTGGTGGGCGGGCCGATCGGCGCGCTGTCGTATGGAATCGCCATCGCCAAGGGGAACGACGCGCTCCGGGCGCGCATCGACGACGCCCTTGACGCCCTGCGCCGCGACGGCACCCTGCGACGCATCCTGCAGCGCTGGGCGATGTGGACGCCGGAGATGGCCGCCTTCACCGGCGATCATTCGACCGAGGTCGTGCCGCCCACCGCCTGGCGGCACTGGCTGGAGGCGACGCGGCCGGTGCCGGGCTGGCGCGACCGGCTGCTGCGCTATGCCGGGTTCCTGCCGCTGGTCGGCCGGGCGGCGCTGATGACGCTGGCGGTGTCGGCCTGCGCCATGGTGCTGGCGGTGGCCTGGGGGCTGCTGCTGGCGTTGGCGCGCCGCTATGGGTCGTGGCCGCTGCGCACGGCCGCCACCCTGTACATCGAGGTGGTGCGCGGCACCCCGTTGCTGATCCAGATCCTGTTCATCTTCTATGGGCTGCCGTCGCTGGGCGTGCGGCTTGATCCGTTCCTGGCGGGGGTG
>CAXSHC010000349.1:1457-3047 GCA_964236745.1 uncultured Acetobacteraceae bacterium | reverse complement strand
TGAACAGGATGCGGGTCAGGATGCTGGCTCCGGAAGCGCGGGCGGACCTGTTAGAACCTTTCCGCCGTTGCCGGAAGGCGTCGGCTCGCCCAAGTTCGGGTGCATGTCCAGGCTTGCCCCCCTTCCCGACCGCGCCGTGCTGTTCGTTGCGGGCGAGGACCGCGTGTCGTTCCTGCAGGGGCTGGTGTCGAACGACGTGTCGCTGGCCGCCCCCGGCCGGGCGGTGTGGGCGGCGCTGCTGACGCCCCAGGGCAAGTACCTGGCCGACTTCTTCGTGCTGTCGGACAACGGCAGGCTTCTGCTCGACTGCGAGCGGGAACAGGCGCCGATGCTGGCGCAGAAGCTGTCCCGGTTCCGGTTGCGAGCGAAGGTGGAGGTGGGCGAGACGGGCCTGAAGGTGTTCGCGGGCTGGAACGGCGTTTCGGTCGCGCCGCCGGATACGGTGGCCGCGCCGGATCCCCGCCTGCCGGATGCGGGGTGGCGCGTGCTGGCCGACGCGCCCCTGCCCTGCGACGCGGACCAGGCCGACTACGACAGCCACCGCCTGCTGCTGGGACTGCCGGACGGCACGCGGGACTGCGAGCCGGACCGCACGGTGCTGCTGGAAGCGGGCTTCGACGAGCTGGACGGCATCTCGTGGACCAAGGGCTGCTACATGGGGCAGGAGCTGACCGCGCGCACGCGCTATCGCGGCCTGCTCAAGCGTCGGCTGGTGCCGGTCAGCGCCACCGTGGCGCTTCCGCCGCCGGGCACGGCGCTAAGCGTGGACGGACGCGAGGTTGGCACCATGCGCTCGTCGCGGGAGATGCTGGGGCTGGCGGTGCTTCGGCTGGACCACCTGCATGGGGCGCTCAGCTTCGAGGGCGGCACGCTGCAGGCGCGGGTGCCGGGGTGGATGAGGCTGCCCGAGCCGAAGGCGACGCCGTGAACGACCAGCTGAGGGCGACGCCATGAGCGACGAGCCGGAAGACGAGGATCCGCCGTCGGTGCTGGACGAGGTGGCGTTCAGCCCAGCCGGGCTGGTGGCGGCGATCGCGCAGCAGCACGACACCGGCGAGGTGCTGATGCTGGCCTGGATGAACCGGGCGGCGCTGGCGGAAACCATCGAGACCGGACGGGTGTGCTACTGGAGCCGCAGCCGCAAGCAGCTTTGGCGCAAGGGGGAAACCTCGGGGCAAACGCAGCGTCTGGTGGAGCTGCGGCTCGATTGCGACCGCGACGCGGTGCTGCTGCTGGTGGACCAGACCGGGGTCGCCTGCCACACCGGGCGGCGCTCCTGCTTCTTCGATGCCCTGCGCGACGGGCGGCTGGTCGCGGTGTCCGAGCCGGAGGTGGACCCTGGACGGCTCTACGGCGCCTGACGCGAGGGCGCCTGACGCGAGGCCGCCCACCATCTGGCTGATGGCGGGTGAGGCCAGCGGCGACGTGCTGGGCGCGCGGCTGTTGGCGGCACTTCGTCGGCAGCGCCCCGATCTGGCGTTTCGCGGCATCGGCGGCGCGCGCATGGCAGAAGCAGGGCTCGATACCTTGTTCCCGATGCGCGAGCTGGCGGTGATGGGGCTAGTCGAGATCCTGCCCCGGCTGCGCGCC
>CAXSHC010000349.1:0-1447 GCA_964236745.1 uncultured Acetobacteraceae bacterium | reverse complement strand
CCTTGTCGCGCCGGCTGGACCAGGCTGTGGCGGATATCGCGCTCACCCGTCCCGACCTGGTGGTGACGATCGACAGCCCGGGCTTCGCGCTCCGCCTGCTCAAGCGGATCGCGGGGCTCGGGATACCGTGCGTGCACTACGTGGCGCCGCAGGTGTGGGCGTGGCGCGAGCACCGGGTGCGGGAGTTCCCGGGGCTGTGGGAGCGGCTGCTCTGCCTGCTGCCGTTCGAAACGGCTTTCTTCGCGCGGCATGGGCTCGATGCGCGCTTCGTCGGGCATCCGGTGCTGCAGTCGGGGGCCGACACCGGGGACGCGAAGCGGTTCCGGGCGCGGCACGGGCTCCATGCGGACGCCAAGGTGCTGGTGCTGATGCCGGGCAGCCGTCGCAGCGAGGTGCCGCGGTTGCTGCCGGTGTTCCGGCGCACGGTGGCGCTTCTGGCGGAACGGGTGCCGGGGCTGGTGCCGGTGGTGGTGGTATCGCCGGTGGTGGCGCAGGCGGTGGCGCGCGCGGTACGGCGCTGGCCGGTGGCGCCGGTGCTGGTGACGGAGCTGCATGACAAGCACGACGCGTTCGCCGCCGCCGGGGCGGCGCTGACCAAGTCGGGCACCTCGACTCTGGAGCTGGCCCTGGCCGGGGTGCCGATGGCGGTGACCTACCGGGTGAACCCGCTGACAGCGGCGATCGCACGGCGGCTGATCCGGGTGCGGCACGTGGCGATGGTCAACCTGCTGGCCGGGCATCGGCTGGTGCCGGAGCTGCTGCAGGAGGAGTGCCGGCCGGGGCGGCTGGCGCGAACGGTGCAGCGGCTGCTGGGCGATCCGGTCGCGGCGCAGGCGCAGCGGGACGGCTTCCGCACGGTGCTCGACTCGCTGGCGGCCGGGAACGAGGCGCCGGCCGACGCGGCAGCGCGCGAGGTGCTGGCGCTGCTGGACGAGGGCCTGCTGGAGGGAAGCCGGCGGTGACGGGACCGTCGGGAACAGGTCCGGTGGTGAAAAGCTCGGCTGCGGGCGCGGCTGGTTCTGCGGCGGAGTGGACCCTGCCCGGACGATTCGGTTCGGAGCGCTGGCACCGGGAAGGCGGGCGCTTTGCCGCTGTGACGGTGGCCGGCGACAGGATCGGCCTGCCCACGGACCGGCTGACGCAGGCGCGGCTGCGCAGCCGCGACGCGGCCTGCGCGCATCCGGGGCCCTACCCGCTCGCCTTCCGGTTCTGCCCCGATTGCGGCACCGAGCTGGCCGGGGCGCCGGACGAGCTGGCCGTGGAAAGCTGGTCGTCGCCGTTCGGGGCACCGGACGGGCTGCCATGCTGCGACGAGCCGGGGGAACCGGACCCGGCGAGCGGCGAGGAGATCGCGATTCCGCCTTCGCCCGCGCTGGGTTTCGTGGTCGCCGGCACGCCGCCGATGCTGCTGTGCTGCGACCGCGTCGGCGGCTGGATCAGGGGGTGG
>CAXSHC010000348.1:1371-3049 GCA_964236745.1 uncultured Acetobacteraceae bacterium | reverse complement strand
CTTTATCGCCACACGCTCTTGGGCCAGACAGGTCACAGCCTAACGCCGTTGGTATCAGTCGAGGCCACCCTCGTGGCGTTGCCAGCGCTGCATGTCGGTTCCATCGGCTTGGTGGCGTCGAGCCTGGCACTCGGGGCTGCCACGTCCGGTGTTCGTGCCGCTGGCGCTTGGCCGCACCCACGAGGTGCTGCGTCACCATCCTACGGCCCAGAAGCAGGTCTGGCGCACGGCTACCACCAGCTTCACGGTGATGCAGGCGGTCGGCGCCTACAGGCTGTCGTTCCTGTTCATCCGCTCCGGTAGCGACTACCGGCTGCTGTCCGGCCTCGACGCGGCTGCGCTGGCTTCGGCTTTGGCCGCCGACCTCGTCGTCCCATCCCCCGGTGGTATAGCGCGGGAGGACACGAAGTGATGCCGTCACGTTGAGCAAGTGGTCGGTGATGTCTTGCGACGTTGTAGATGACATGCATGAGCTTCCGCAGTGCGGCGACAAAGGCGAGCTTGGTCGGTTTGCCAGCTGCCCGAAGCCGTTCGTCAATGATCTCCTGCGACGAACTGAAGGTGTCGGGCTTGGATGGATGACGGTCCAGGCAGTTGGCCCCAAACCACGTCGTCCATCTGGCCGCTGCTGTCAGTCAGTTGACGACTGGCGCCGCAGTGATCTCCTTCGTGCCCGGCGTAGTCTGCCTTCCACGTCGTGGCAACAACGCGTCCGCGCACAGCTTGGGCAGGATCAACCCGGCTGCCATAGCGAGCAGCGTCAGGCCGGCCGTGGACAGATCGGCTGCGACACTCAGAACCAGGTCCAGCCCGGTCCCAGGCCCCGACCGCGCCACCGTGACGAGGCCGGATGCGGCCTGGAACATGTAGACGCCGGGGATCAGCGACACCACGCAGGCGAAGGCAGCGGCCCCGAACGGCAGGCGCAGCCGGTGGGACAAGAGGGCCATAGCCGCGCCGGCCACCAGCGTCGCGGCAAACCCGCCCATGGGGACACCGACGCCCAGCTGCAACAGCTCCCAGCGCAGGGCGTGGGCGACCATGCCGGTCACGACCGGCACGCCCACCATTCTCCAAGGCATGTTGAAGAAGGAGGCGTATGCGGCCACTGCGATGCCGGCCGCAAGCACGTCGAGCGCCAATGGTACGGGATGGCTTGCGCCGGCTTCCGGGAACGACGCCCCGGCCAGAGTCAGGCCGCCTAGCAGCCCGATGCAAATCACCAACACGATCAGGCCCGCCAAGATCAGTCGCGCGGTCCCGAGCGGGATACGGGCTCGCACCAAGTCGATCATGCCGTTAAGGAAATGTGGCCCCGGCACCAGGACCATGCACGGGCATACTGCCAGCAAGCGGTGCGCCACTGGCAGGTCGGCCCGCATGACCAGCCCGGCCGTCATCCCGGCGAGCAAGGATGCGACCAGCGGCTGCAGCAACGGGTTGCCGCTGAGACCCGCCGAGATCCTGCGCAGCCAAGCCCCGAGGCCTGCCACGACCGCGACCAGGACCACGGTGAGCACGTCTGCTGCGCCGAAGATCACGGACAGCGCCGCGGCACCCGCCGCCGCCATGGGAACGAAGCGGGCCAGCGGCATGGGCGGCGCCCGCCCAATCGCGTCGAGCCGCTGTAGCGCCGCTGCCGGAGCCAGCGTTCCGGCGCAAACGGCATCCATCACTT
>CAXSHC010000348.1:1102-1361 GCA_964236745.1 uncultured Acetobacteraceae bacterium | reverse complement strand
GATGTCGACGCCCGCCGGCTCGACGTCGACGAAGGCGGCGTGCCCGTTCAAGCCATAGAGCGTGACCTGTTCCCAGCGCGCTCGCAGCCTGACAGGCCGACCCAGCACACGCGAGAGGTGCTCCACGGCCAGCTTGGTGCCCTCGGTGGTCTGCCCGTTGGCGAGCAGGAGCGTGGCGCTCCGTGTCAGCAGCGCTCCTGCCGCTTCGTCCTGGCGGGGAATCGGTTTAGGCCCCGCGGACGCCATGCCCGATCATGGC
>CAXSHC010000348.1:0-1092 GCA_964236745.1 uncultured Acetobacteraceae bacterium | reverse complement strand
CCTTCGGATCCACCACGCGGTCGAACGTCGCCTCGTCCACGTGGCCCGATTTCAGCGCGGCCTCCCGCAGCGTACTGCCTTGCGCCTCCGCCGCCTCCGCGATGTGGGCGGCCTTCTGGTAGCCGATCACGGGCGACAGCGCGGTCACCAGCATGAGGCTGTTCTCCACTAAGGCGGCGATCTTCTTTTCGTCCAGCTGCGTGCCCTCCACGGAGAAGGTGCGGAACTTCTCGCAGCCGTCGCCCAGGATGCGAGCGGAGTGCAGGAAGGTGTTGATGATGATCGGCCGCATGGCGTTCAGCTCGAAATTGCCCTGGCTGCCAGCGAACGCCACGCCCGAATTGTCGCCCAGCACCTGGATGGCGATCATCACGATCGCCTCGCACTGCGTCGGGTTGACCTTGCCGGGCATGATGGAGGAGCCGGGCTCGTTCTGAGGTAGCTTCAGCTCCCCCAGGCCGCAGCGCGGGCCAGAGGCAAGCCAGCGCATGTCGTTCGCAATCTTCATCAGGGCGACGGCCAGGCCAGCTAGCGCCCCGTGCGCCCGCACCATGGCGTCCAGCGAGCCCTGCGCCATGAACTTGTTGGCTGCGGTGACGAACGGCTTGCCGGTCAGCTTAGCGATCTCCGCCGCGACCTTCTCGGAGAAGCCGGGCGGCGCGTTCAGCCCTGTGCCCACGGCGGTGCCGCCCACCGCCAGCTCGTATAGGCCCCTCCGGCTATCGGCGATCGCCTCCATGCAGGCGCGGACCTGCGCGGCGTAGCCAGACCATTCCTGGCCCACGGTGAGCGGGGTGGCGTCTTCCAGGTGGGTGCGCCCGATCTTGACGACGCTCATCCAGTCCACAGCCTTCACCTCGATCGTCTTAGCGAGCGCTTCCAGTTGCGGAAGCAGCCGGGCATCGATTTCCTCCACCGCGGCGATGTGCATGGCGGTCGGGAAAGTGTCGTTGGAAGACTGCCCCATGTTGACGTCGTCGTTCGGCCCCACCGGCTGCTGCGTGCCGAGCGTGCCGCCCAACAGTTGGATGGCGCGATTGGACAGCACCTCGTTGACGTTCATGTTGGACTGCGTGCCGGACCCGGTCTGCC
>CAXSHC010000347.1:0-3054 GCA_964236745.1 uncultured Acetobacteraceae bacterium | reverse complement strand
CTGCTGATCATCGACGAGATCGGCTACCTGCCGGTCGTGACCGGCGGCGGCAACCTGTTCTTCCAGCTGGTCAACGCCCGCTACGAGCGCGGCGCGATGATCCTGACCTCCAACCGCGGGTTCACGGAATGGAGCGAGGTGTTCGGCGAACCGAACACCGTCAGCTGCCACAACGGCTGAGCGGCTGATCTCTGCGGTCAGGATCACCGACCCCCGGCATGCCTTGTTCGGCCAGGATCTGGAGGTGCTGTCCCTTTCCTGCGCCCGTGGTCCGCGGTTCATCGCCGTGGCGCTGCCTGACGGACGTCGACGCCTGATCCGGCGTGCCGCCACCGACCTTGAGCGTCCGGCCTCGGCGGAGGTGGCAACGCCGCGGGTGTCCGCCCGCACGCTGCTGCCGCTGGCACGCCACATCCGCGCCCTGGTGACTGCCTCCAGCGCGGAGATCATCGATGCCGCCCCGTCCTCGCCCTGCTGCACCCCCAGCCCCATCCCGGTGTCGCGCACCGAAGTTGCGACCATGGCCGGCGCTCCCGGCCCGCTCGCAGCAGCAGCTGGCGCAGGCGATTGCCCGCCTGCTGCGCCGCCTGCGCGAGGAGGCACGCGATGCTGAACGCACCTGATGCGACCTCCGAGCGCGTCAGAACGGCGCACCTGGCCAAGCTCGCCTACATCTACGTCCGCCAGTCCACGGCCGTTCAGGTCCGCCAGCACCAGGAGAGCACCGAGCTGCAATATCGCCTGGTCGACCGGGCCGCAGCGCTCGGCTGGCCGCGCGAACGGATCGCGGTCATCGACGACGACCTCGGAAAGTCGGGTGCGTCCAGCGTCGAGCGCCACGGGTTCCAGCGCCTGATCGCCGAGATCGGCCTGGGCAAGGCAGGGCTGGTGCTGAGCCTGGATGCCTCGCGCCTGGCGCGCAACAACCACGACTGGCACCAGCTGCTGGAGCTGTGCTCGATCTTTGGGGTGCTGATCGCCGACGGCGAGCGGCTGTATGACCCTGGCGCCTACCACGACCGGCTGCTGCTGGGCCTGTCGGGGATCATGAGCGAGGCGGAGCTGCACCAGATCCGCATGCGCCTGCACCAGGGCGAGCGGCAGAAGGCCGCACGGGGCGAGCTGCGGCTGCCGTTGCCGGCCGGGCTGGTTCAGGAGCGCGGCGAGGGGATGATCACGCTCAATCCGGACGAGGAGGTGCAGGCACGGCTGCGCTTTGTGTTCGACACGTTCCGCGAGCTGCAAAGCGCCAAGGCAGTCATGCGCGAGCTGCAGCGCCACGGGCTGTCGCTGCCTGTGCGCCCGATCCGTGGGCCGGCGCCGCACGAGGTGACCTGGGTGCCTGCCGACAGCAGCCGGGTGCTGCACATCCTGCACAATCCCGCCTATGCCGGGACCTATGCCTATGGCCAGCGCAGGCGCGATCCGATCCGGCGCCGGGTCGGCACCGCGCGAGGTGCTACGGTCAAGGTCGCGGTCGGGCAGTGGCCGGTGTGCCTGCGCGACGCCCATCCGGGCTACATCAGCTGGGAGGAGTTCATGGCCAACCAGGCGCAGCTGGCCGGCAATGTCGCCCGCCACGCGGCAGGGCGGCCTGGCGTGGCGCGTCGGGGGGCGGCGTTGCTGCAGGGCATCGCGGTCTGCGGCCGGTGTGGCCGGCGCATGGGAGTGCGCTACTCCGGCCCCCACGGCGACTACCCCGTCTACCAGTGCAGCGCAGACCAGAGCCTCACGGGCCAGCCCCGGTGCCAGGAGGTGCGGGCCCTGGGCGTGGATGCCGAGTTCGAGCAGGTGCTGCTGGACGCCCTGGCACCGGACCAGATCGCCCTGGCGGTCGCGGCGGTCGGGCAGATCGGGGCGGAAACCCGGGCGCTGGAGCACCAATGGGACCTGAAGCGCGAGCGCGCCCGCTACGAGGCCGAGCGGGCACGCCGCCAATACGATGCGGTGGAGCCGGAGAACCGCCTGGTGGCGCGCTCGCTGGAGCGGGTCTGGGAGGAGAGGCTGCGCCAGTCCGAGGCCGTCGAGCAGGCGCATGCGGCCTGGAGGGGCGAGCAGGCGGGTGTGCCGGCCGACACGGAATGCACCGAGATCCTCGGCCTGGCGCAGGATCTGCTGCGGGTCTGGCGGGCCGCAACGGCGGAGGAGCAAAAGCGGATGCTGCGCCTGGTGGTGCGCGAGGTCGCCCTCGACCAGAAGCGCGAGCGTGGCCTGGTCTGGATGCGGATCGCCTGGCAGACCGGAGCCACGAGCGAGCATCGGCTGCGGCGCCGCGTGCAGGGCTACGCGCACCATGCCGGCACGGCGGAACTGGAACGGCGGATACGCGAGCTGAACGCGACAGGAGCGATGGACCGCGACATCGCCGCGACGCTGAACGCCGAGGGGATCAGAACCGCACATGGCACCCTGTTTGCCGGCGGGAACGTGCACGTCTGCCGCAAGCGCTGGGGCATCGCGACGGTCAAGATCAACGGCGTGGAGGCCAACCCGCCGCGCTGGCCCGATGGCAGCTACTCGGTGCAGGGCGCGGCGGCGATGCTCGGCGTGACACCGCAGACCGTGTTCAAGTGGCTGCGACGCGGACGACTGGCCGGCCGTCAGCTTGCCCCAGGCCAGCCCTGGCAGATCACGCTGCCCGACGAGCAGGTCGCCACCTTGGCCGCCCAGGTGCGACGGACCACCCGTTCAATGAAGGAGGCATCGTGAAGTACTCGGCGATCCGGTGGTCGCCACCGCCCTGCTCGACCGCCTGCTGCACCACGCCGTGGTCGTGCAGATCGAGGGCTCCAGCTATCGGCTGCGCCAGCACGCCGACCTCGTGCCCGAGCACATCCGCTCCAAGGCGCTCATCCACCCGCCACCGATTGTCGCCCCGCCCAGGCGACGCGGACGGCCGCCGAAACGGGAGATGCCGATGACCGCTTAGAACACCGACACCCGCTGAAACGGGGAATATTCAAAGCCCACAAGCGGGGAGACTTCGAGGCCCGTTGACAGCACCCGGGGCCAAGGCACAGTGGCGCCAGGTCGCCGACCAGCTCCGCTCCCGTG
>CAXSHC010000346.1:0-3090 GCA_964236745.1 uncultured Acetobacteraceae bacterium | reverse complement strand
GGGGCTCGCGGCGGTGATGGCGTCGTCGAACAAGGGGCTGGAAGGGGTGCCGGGGATCGGCTTCGTGGTGGCGGAGCGGGCGCACCTGGCACGCTGCGCCGGAAACGCCCACAGCCTGAGCCTCGATCTATGGGCGCAGGCTGACGGGTTCCGGCGCAACGGGCAATGGCGGTTCACGCCTCCGGTGCAGGTGGCGGCGGCCCTCGACGCGGCGCTGGACCAGCTCGACGCGGAAGGCGGGGTGGCGGCGCGGGGGGCGCGGTATCGGCGGTTGCACGCCCGGCTGGTCGAGGGAATGGCGGCGCTGGGGTTCGACACCTATCTGCCCCCTGCCCTGCAGGCGCCGGTGATCGTCACGTTCCGCGATCCGGGGCCGCCGTTCGACTTCGCCGCCCTTTACGCGGCACTCGCGGCGGACGGGATCGTGCTGTATCCGGGCAAGCTGACGCAGGCGCCGAGCTTCCGGATCGGGTGCATCGGCGCGATCGGGGATGCGGACATCGCCCGCGCGCTGGCGGCGATTGGGACGCATCTCGGGCGTTGAAGCGGGGATGGTGCCGCGGTGCCCTGGTTTCGGGTCCGGTCGCCCCGGGCCCGTCGCGTCGATCGGCGAACGACCTCGTGGTCTGGAGCGGCAGACCGGCCGCCCCGTGTCCGCCTGCACCGTGGAACGGCATCGGAAACAAGGTGTTCCGGAAGCCGTGCCCCGATAAACGTTGCAAAGACGAACAATCCGGCTGCCTGCGCGTTGCGCTCCCACAACCACCGGGAGCCGTTCCATGCTGACCATCCTCATCATCGTTCTTGTCGTGCTGGCGCTCGGCGGAGGTGGCTACGGCTACCGGTCCGGCTGGTATGGCGGCTCGCGCGGCACCGGCTTCAACGGGCTGGGGCTGCTGCCGATCCTGTTGATCATCGTGGTGCTGTACCTGCTGTTCCACGGCATGGGGGGGACCACCGCGACGACGCCCTGAACGGCGCCAAACGCGGTGAAGCAGTGAAACGGGCGTCGTCGCGGGGAGGTTATTGCTTCCCGGGACGGCGCACCGTTCTGCCGCGACGGGGCGGCCCGCGCGACGCTTGATTGGGGTTTCGCAGGCGTACGGGACGCTGCCGCGATGCCTTGCCGGCCGCAAAGACCGGGTCGTTCCGGACCACGTCGATCGTCAACAAGGAGTCGTTCCCGATCGCGGCGCTCATGCTGCGCGTCGCATCATCGCTCGTGCGGGTAAATCCTTCGGTCGGATGCGGCGGCCCCGGCGTCCGGGCTGTGTCTGCCTGATGATCCGTAAGGGCTACTCGCGTTTACCGATGTGGATGCAGGCGCAGGGTGCCGACAAAGGAAAAGGTCGCGTTCGGCAGGCACGTCAGGGTGCCTTGACGGTCGACGTCGTTGAACGCCGGATCGATCAAGGTGATCTGGTGGCTGGTTCCGTCGTGGATCATCCTTGGCCAGGCTGACCTCGGGTCGTTCGCTGCAGGGAAGTCGCCGCTTGATCCTCGTGCGGTCAAACGAGATGGTGGCACGGCCCATGGTTCGAGCCGAGCTTCAACCGAGGCGGGAGCCCGGGGCCGGGGCCGGTAGCTTCGATCCCGTTGCTTCGGTCAGGAAACAAAGCATGGCCAGAATCGGGAGGGCGAGGCCGAACCAGCAGGAGAAGGACCAGCCGCCGCTCGCATAGGCCCAGCCGCCCAGGGCGGAACCGGCGGCGCCGCCGCAGAAGAAGGTGGCCATGTAGAGGCCGTTGAGGCGGCTGCGGACGCTGGGGCCGAGGGAGAAGATCGCGCGCTGGCCGAGCACGGAGTTCGCGGTGACGGCGAAGTCGAGCAGCACCGCGCAGGCGCAGAGCAGCACCAGGGCCGGGCGGGAGCCGCCGCCGCCCGCCTGCATCGCGGCGAAGGCGGCGGCGACGGCCAGCATCGCCAGCCCGGTCGCAGGGCGGGTCCAGCCGCGGTCGGCGGCGCGGCCGGCTAGGGGGGCGGACACCGCGCCGGCGACGCCCACCAGGGCGAACAAGGCGATGCCGGTCTGCGACAGGTGGAAGGTGTGGGCCAGGAGCAGCGGCACCGTGGTCCAGAACAGGCTGAAGGCCCCGAACAGGAAGACGTGGTAGCAGGCGCGCCGGCGCAGCACCGGCGTGTCGCGGACCAGCATGGCCATGGACGCCAGCAGGACCGGATAGGACAGGCCGGGCGGCGGCTGGCGGCGCGGCAGCGCCAGGCTCAGCACCAGCCCGAGAACCACCATGACCGCAGCGGAAACCGCGAACACCGCATGCCAGCCAAACAGATCGTCCAGCACGCTCGACACCGGGCGGGACAGCATGATGCCCAGCATCAGCCCGCTCATGACGTTGCCGACCACGCGGCCGCGCGTGGCTTCCGGCGCGAGGTGGGCGGCATAGGGCACCAGCACTTGCACCGCGACCGAGCCGAGGCCGATGAACAGGGAGGCCAGCAGGAATGGTGTCGCCGCGTTCGACAAGCCGGCCGCCAGAAGGGCGAACGTGGCCACGAACAGGATCGCCAGCACGAGGCGCCGGGTTTCAATCAGGTCACCCAGCGGCACCACCAGAAGCAAGCCGACCCCGTAGCCGATCTGGCTCATGGTCACGATCAGCCCCGACGAGCTTGGGGGCAGGCCGATCGCGGCAGCAATGGGGCCGACCAGGGGCTGGGCGTAGTAGATGTTGGCGACGATCAGGCCGCAGGCGGTGGCCAGGAGCAGGGCGAGCCAGCGCGGCACGCCCTGCGCGGCGTCGATGGTTGAAACGGCGTGATCGCTCATCGGTCGGCGAGCCTGTGGGCGGACACGTCGTGGCATGGGGTCGGCAAGGACAGGTTCCCGGTCAGCTTACGGCGTTCATCAGGTGGTGCGTCATGCGGCATGACCCGGCCGCGGATGCCGTGTCAGGAGGCGGACCGGTAGCCGGCGCAGGCCGGGGACCTGTCGACGTGCCGCGTCACCAACGCGCCCGGTTCAGCGACTGTGCTCCCGTATCAACGTGGACCGTCAGGCAATAGGTCGGTGGCACAGGAGAGCATTCGAACGAGGCGTGGCCGACGGATAGCGAGCCATCCGGATCACGG
>CAXSHC010000345.1:0-3096 GCA_964236745.1 uncultured Acetobacteraceae bacterium | reverse complement strand
GATTCGAACCTCCGGCCCCTGCGTCCCGAACACAGTGCTCTACCAGGCTGAGCTACACTCCGGCTCGGGGCGTCTTACAGGCCGTCACCAGGGGTGGCAAGAGCGCTACAGCCTCGCCGGGTCGCCGGCCTGGGCCGGGTGTGCGGCGCGGCCGAGTTCGGCCAGGCGGTCCAGGGCTGCCGGCACGTCGGGCAGGTGCTCGAACAAGGTCCGGGCGGAGGCATCGGCGAAGCCGTCGGCGATCGCGCGGTCGATCGTTTCGATCAGAGCGCCTGCCCAGCCCTGCACGTCGACCACCAGGATCGGCTTGTCGTGCAGGCGCAGCTGTCGCCAGGTGACGATCTCAAACGTTTCGTCGAAGGTGCCGAGGCCGCCGGGCAGAACCAGGAACGCGTCGGCGGCCCCAAACATTTCCTGCTTGCGGCTGTGCATGGAGTCCGTGACCAGGAGGTTCTCCACCCCGTCATGCATCACCTCGCGGCTTTGCAGGAAGCGGGGAATCACGCCGAACACCTCGCCGCCGGCGGCAAGTGCTGCGTCCGCCACCAGTCCCATCAGGCCCACCTTGCCGCCGCCGTAGATCAGGCGGATGCCGGCCTCGGCGAGGCCGCGTCCGGTGGCCTCGGCCGCCTCGGCAAAGGCAGGATGGTTGCCGAAGCGCGAGCCGCAGAACACGGCGACGGCGGAAAGGACGGCCGGCATCGCGAAACGCTCCGTGAACGGTCGTGGAGGTTTGGATCCTATCCGAGCCCGGAAGGCGAGGCGAGGCTGGCCGGCGGCCGGACACTCAGCCAGACGCAGATCGCCAGCGCGGACAGGCTGGCGGCGGCGGCGCACAGGAACAGGCTCCCATAGCCGTGGCTCCTGGCGACCAGCCCCAGCACCGGGCCGCTAAGCCCGAGCGAGATGTCGAGGAACACGCTGTAGGCGCCGATCGCCGAGCCGCGGCTGTTCGGCGCCACGCAGGCCACCGCCAGCACGCCCAGCGCCGGGAACACCAGCGCGAAGCCGGCACCGGTCAGGGCGCTGCCCAGCACCGCGACCGACGGCGCCGGCGCCTGCCACAGCAGGAGCAGCCCGCCCGTTTCGACCGCGAACGAGGCGATGGACACCGCGAGCCCGCCGAGGCGGCTGATCCGGCCGGCGAACAACAGCCGCATCAGCATGAAGGCGATGCCGAACGCCGACAATGCCGCACCCGGACCGGCGGCACCGGCGCGCTGCCAGCCTTTTCCGTCGTAGAACAGGGTCACGAAGGCCGCCAGCACGCCGAAGCCCACCGAGCCCAGCGCCAGGGCGGCGCCGTACGGCGCCACGCTGCGCAGGATGCGGCCAAAGCCGATCCGAACGCCGCCGCCCTGCGCCGCCACCGCGGGCTTGCGCCAGGCCAGCGCGATGCCGGCCACGGCCAGCGCCAAGGTCAGCAGGCCGAGCGGCACCATGCCGCTCGTGCCGGCGATGGCCAGCCCCAGCGGCGCGCCGAGCGCTATGCCGCCATAGGACGCCACCCCGTTCAGCGAGATGATCTGCGCGGTGCGGGAAACGCCGACCCGGCCGATCGCCCAGGTGAGGCAACCGGTGCCGGTGCAGCTTTCGCCGCAGCCGAGCAGGCAGCGCGACAACAACAACAGCAGCAGGCTCGCCACCGGCCGGTGCACCGCCAGCCCGGACAGCACCAGCAACAGCCCGGAGCCGGCGCAGGCGGACAAGCCGAGCAGCACCGCGCGCTTCGGCCCGGCCGTGTCGGTCATGCGTCCGGCAAACGGGCGGCTGGCAAAGGTGGCCAGGTACTGCAGGCTCACCGCCAGCCCCGCCACCACCGCGTCGAAACCGAGCGCGTGGCGCGCGAACACCGGGATCACCGCCAGCGGCAGGCCGATGGTCGTGTAGCACAGCAGGGTGAGGTAGACGGTGCTGGCGATCCGCCAGGTCGGGCTGGCACGGATCGCCCGGATCACGGGCGGGGGCATGCGGCCGGTGGCTCCTGTTGTCCGGGCGGGATGCTATCGTGCCAACTCGGCACGGCGACGAACGTCGTATGCTGATGTTACAACCCCGATGTTACAACAAGACGAGGCAGCGGCCCAGATGCGCGACGACAACCCTGGCGGGCAGCCGGACGGCGGCGGTTACACCACCCTGTCCAGCCGGATCGCCTACGAGAACCGCTGGCTGCGGCTGCGCGAGCACATCATCCGCCGGCCGGACGGTTCCGACGGCCTCTATGGGGTGGTCGAGCGCGACGATTTCGTGGTGGTGGCGGCGGTGGGCGACTCCGGGGACGGACCCAGCCTCACCCTGGTCGAGCAGTTCCGCTATCCCGTCGGCCAGCGGCTTTGGGAGCTGCCGATGGGCATGTGGGAAGAGCGGCCGGACGCTTCCCCGGCAGAGATCGCCGCCGGCGAGCTGGCGGAGGAAACTGGGCTGGTCGCCAGCGCGATGCGCCACGCCGGCACGCTGTTCCAGGGAGCCGGTTACTCCAACCAGAAGGGGCACGTGTTCCTGGCAACCGGGCTTGAACGCACCGCAGCGGCGCGGGAGCCGAGCGAGCAGGACATGGTGGCGCGCGTCTTCCCCCTGCACGAGATCGAGGCGATGATCGCAGACGGGCGGATCAGCTGCATGGTGACGATCGCGGCCTTCGGGCTGCTCCGGATCAAGGGAATGCTGTGAGCACCGAACGGATCCCCACCCTCGACCTGCGCCGGCTCGACACCGACGCGGACGCCTTCGTGGCCGAGCTCGGCGCGTCCTACCGCCGGTTCGGCTTCTGCTGCTTCGAGCACCACGGCATCCCGTCCGACCTGATCGAGGCGGCCTATGCCGACTTCGCCCGGTTCTTCGCCCTGCCCACGGACACCAAGGCGCGCAGCACGGTGCGCGCGCCAGGCGGCGGCGGGCGCGGCTATGTCGGGTTCCGGGTGGAAACCGCCAGGACCAGCACGATCCCGGACCTCAAGGAGTTCTTCCACGTCGGCCGCGACGATGCGCCGCCGGACGACCCGTTGCTGCGGCCCAACGTGTGGCCGGAGGAGATGGAAAGCTTCCGGACGCATGCGAGCGCGCTGTTCCGGGCGATGGAGGCGGCGGGTGGCC
>CAXSHC010000344.1:1418-3111 GCA_964236745.1 uncultured Acetobacteraceae bacterium | reverse complement strand
GCGCCGACGCGCGTTCCGCCGGGTCTCCGTCGCGCAAGACCCGTTCTAGATCGCGGCGCGCCGCTGCGTCGGCCCAAGGACCGACGCAGCGCCACAGTTCCGGGCTCACCGCGCGCCCGGCAGCCCAGCGCTCGTGGGCGTAGTCGCACAGCATCCGCATCAACAGGGGATTGGAGCGGCGGTCGAGCTGCTGGATCGGCGCCAGCGTCGTCTCGATAAACAGGGCCTTGAGCACGAGCTGGTTCCAGCCGTCCTCGTCGAACATTTCTGCCGGAAACGGGTTGCGGTGCGCCAGCGCCTCGAAGATCGGCCGCATGCCGCTGCGGCCGCCGTTGCGCGCCAGTGCCAGATGCAGTTCCGGATCGGGGTAGAGCGGCAGACCGCGCAAGATGGCCATGGCCTCACCCAGATCGGCCATGGCGAACAGGTTTTGCAGCCGGCGCGCGAACGCGGGTCCAGATTCCCCCAACGCCAGCAGCAGGACGAGGCGGCCGGCCTGATCGACGCTCCAGCCTTCCAGGTCCCATCCCGGACGCGCCGCCGCGATGAGAGCCGTGTCCTCCGGTTGCAGCTGGAGGTCGGCCTTGCCGAGCCTGCGCGGCACCCAGCTGACCGCGAGGTTGATGTCGCGCTCGCTGGCGCCGGCACCGAGATGACGTATCTGCGCCAGCAGCCAATCCATCGCCGGCGCGGGAAGCTGGCGCGCGAGCCATTCCGTCATGAGGGCCTGTGGCGTCATGTGCCGCTGATCCAGCGCTGGGAGACCAGGGTGGCGACGAAGCACAAGCCTGCCACCGGTGCTGCCGCGGTCCGGCCGGACAGGGCAAGGAACATGGCGTCCAGCAGGGCTATGCCGGCGATAAGCGACACCACGACCCTCCGGATGGCGACAGGCCGGCGGCCACGAAGCAAGGACAAGGACACCACGATCCAGCAGGCCATTGCCCCGACGGTGATCCACGCCGTCAACCCGTTGGCGTGCAGAGCGCCGTAGATGACCGGGGCAGCCAGGAACAGAAGCGGCCACAGATTGCGGATGGAGCCAAACGATTCCTGCTTGGCGACATAGGTCAATCCGATCAGGTAGCACAACGACATGATCGCCGCATACAGCAGCGGCCCGGACAGCAGCGCCGTCGCCGCCAACCCGGCAGTGACATAGGTCAGCAGCCGGCACAGCCCCATCGTCACCGGCGAAAGCGGGTTGTTCTTGTGGCTCCAGTTGTAGCCGATGATCATGCTGCTCAGCGCGAGGGCCGACAGGGCGGCCGGGGTCGAGGCGACGCCAAACGCGCTGGCGGACGCTGACAGCGCCGCCACCGCAGCCAGCAGCAGCGCGAAGCCGAGCGCGAACACGGTGTTGGCATCAACCAGGCCCGACGGGATCGGCCGGCCGGGCCGGTCACGCGCATCGATCGCCCGGTCAAACGCGTCGTTGAGGAACATCCCGCCCAGATAGGCGGACGACAGGCCCAGTACGGCCGGCACCGTGGCCCAGTGCCAAGGCGACGCGCCAGCCAGTGCCACGCCGGCCAGGGTGTTGGTCCAGATCGTCGGCAGGTTGGACACACGGCCGAGGCGCAGGGCGACAGCCGGGCTCATGCCCCGAGCCGCTCGCGCACCCAGCCGAGCTCGCGAGCGATCGCCGCGTCCAGGGAACCGGACGCCAGCTCGGGCGGCAACACGTCCCAGG
>CAXSHC010000344.1:0-1408 GCA_964236745.1 uncultured Acetobacteraceae bacterium | reverse complement strand
ATGGGGCGACACGCCCTGGTCGCGCTGCAGGTCCAGCATGTCGAGCAGGGCCGGCTGCGTGGTCGCGAGGCCGTCCAGCGGCGCATCGTGGAACACCGGAACGTGGCAATGGACGCGCCACTCGGCATCGCCCGCGGGCGCGGAGGACGCGGACTCCCAGGCGGCCAGGGCGTCCGGCAGGTCGAGGAACCGCACCAGGCCAGCGGGACCGCTCTCCACCACCTGATGCAGGTAGACGCCGTCGTCGAAGCGGCGCAACAGCGCTGCCGCCGCGTCGCTCATGCGCGGCACCACGAGCGCCGACGACAGCTGCAGCTTGGCGATCTCGATGCCGACGCAGCGTAGCGCAGCAACGCTGCTGCCGACGGTCTCGAACTCCATCGCCGCGTGGCAGACATCCAGGCACACGCCGACATGGCGCCGCAGCAGCGCTTCCGAAGCCGGTCGCGTCCGTCCGGATAACCGGGCCAACTCGTCCACCGCCTGGCGGGACAGCAGATGACGCTCGAAGAAGTCGATCGTTTCCTCGGTCGTCTCCATCAGGCACATCGGCTCCGGCTCCAGCGCCAGCACGATGCGCCGTCCGGTACGGTCCTCAAGGGCGGCGAGCCCGCACACGTGGCGCAGGATCATCCCGGCAACCCGTTCGCGCGTGGCCTCGGCCTCGGCAGCCATGCCGCGGAAGGCTCCGGGAACCGTGCTGACGCTTCCGAACAGTTCCGGCTGCTCCGGAGGCAGCAGAACGGCGAGCAGCGCTGCCAGGCGGTCCGTGTAGTCCAGCCGTTCGCTGCGCTGCCAGTCAGGCAGATACACCCGCTCCTTGACCCGCTCGCCGTGGAAGGAACCGTAGGGAAAGCCGTTGATGGTGAAGACGTACAGATCCTCGTCGCGAAGAAACCCTTGCAGGGCGTCCAGGGCCTGCGGGCTGTCGAGTTCCTCGGCGGCGACCGCCGACAAGCGGAGCCCGACGCCCATCGAGCCATCGGGGCGGACACGCCGCTTCACCGAAGGCAGGAATTCCCGCAACGCCGTAAAGGTTTCGGTCCAGGTTTCGCCGCGATGCACGTTGCTGCAATAGGTGAGGTGCGACGTGCCGGACGGTAGCTCAAGCTTCATGCGAACCGCATGGCGTCGTGTGGAACAGCGGTTCTTGTCATGGATGGTCCGGTTTCCTGGAATGATGACGGATGCCGAGGCGGCAGCACGTGCTGATGCTGCCGCCTCGACTTATGGGCTCATGCCTAGCTGTGAGACACAGTCGACATAAGTGCCGCCGCCGCGCCGCTGCCGGACGTCAGCGAGGACAAGGCGTCGTTGACGGCGGCACCGGCGGAGGTTGCCGTCGCAAACGGTCCGGTGCTGCCCGGGTAGTTGGTGAACGGGTTGCTGCCGGCCGGGATGTCGCCGA
>CAXSHC010000343.1:0-3117 GCA_964236745.1 uncultured Acetobacteraceae bacterium | reverse complement strand
CGTTCACCTCGCCGCAGCCATGATCTGGCTACGCTGAATGTCGATCCGGCCTAGATTCCGGGCACGGCCAGGCCGACCTGGAGCAGGTGATGCTGCAGTTCGACAAGGCCGGCCTCGGCGAAAAGGCGCGCTCCTGGGTCGGGCCCGGCCCGAAGCAGCCGCTCACCACCGAGGAGCTGCAGCGCGTGCTGACCAGCGACCAGGCGAAGTTCATCGCGTCGTGTACCGGCCTGCCTTTGGCGCCGCTGCTGCCGGTGATCACCAAGCTGCTGCCGATCGCCATCAAGAAGATGGCCCGCAAGCAGGAAACTCCCGAACAGGCGGCGCACGAGGCCGTCGAGCAGGTCGACAACGAGCAGCGTCACGCGGCTCCTCCCGACGCGGCCGGACCGGGAAACCCGTGATCTAGCCATACTCCTCACGAACGCGGAGGAATGATCGGCGCGTCGCTACGGCGACGTCGGTAAACGCCCCGGTGGTACCGCCCCTGCTTGCCGAGTATCGCCATCCATTCGCGCGCCTGGTTCTCGTTCAGGCGGCCTTCCCGCATGGCGATCCGGCGACGGCCCAGGATCGCGGGATCAGGATGGCGCAGAGTTCGGGACGCTCGCCCGCGGAAACAGCCGCCAGCTGGCGAAGGAGGGCCGCGGTGACGGTGCACCACGTCAGCAGATCGCCGCGCCACAGCACGACATCGTTGTCGATCAACGCTGCGCGATGCAGGGGCTGCTCCGCCCAGAACCGGACAGCGCCGGCTATGCCCATTTGCACGTCGACGCGGCCCTGCGGGTTCTTCCGCGATCCGGCCATGGCAACATCATCCTCGTCAGCCCGACCGGTAGAGGGGCCGCCTGCCTGCCGCTACAGCACGAGTTCCGTCATGCCACAGTTCGGCAGAAACATCCCCGTCAGGTGAAAGAAAAACGTTCCGTGTCCGACCACGGCGATGTTGCGCTCGTCGCGGCCGGCCAGAAAGCCGCGGAACAGCTCGACCCGCGCCAGCGTGGCGTCCAGCGGCTCGACCTGGAGGCCGTTCGCATCGGCCTCGCCCTGCGCATGCCACCAGACCTGGTCCAGGTGATCGAAATCGAGCGCCGGATAGTCCGCCACGAGGTGGGCTGGCGCACGGCCCACGTCGCCGCTGCCTTCCAGCCGTTCCCGGTGCAGCGCTTCCACCACGAAGCGCGGCCTCGACCGGTGCCCGTCGAAGATGCCGAGCGCGGTCTGCAGCGCGCGCGTCAGCGGCGTCACCACCACTAAGTCGACCGGATGATCGCGCAGCTTTTCCCGGGCCTCGCGCACCTGGGCCTCCCCCGTCGGGGTCAGCCGCGCATCCGGCACGCCGGGATCGATGCCTGTCTCGTCATAGGCGACGTTGGCCGTCGACTGGCCGTGGCGGATGCAGAGGATCGTGTGCGGCGGCATGCGCCACACCTAGTCGGTCTCCCGGTTCGCGGCAACGCGGCCCGGGATCGCCCGGTGAACACCGCCGGTATTTCCGCGTGCAGCGCCCACATACCACGGCCTCGCGTGATGCGCTGGAGTTGCTGGGCACCGAATGATCGAACGGGTTCGAACGCCTGCCTGGGCCTGGAAAGCCCGATCGCTTGGCACGGAGGTCGTTTTTGCCTCCATCACAGCCGCTCGTTCCTGTTGAACCGGACGATCATGCCGCGGGTGCCAGATTTTGTCGCGTCGCCCGGCGGCCCCCGCCACCCCGCCTGACCGGCAGCGCCGGAGGTTCCGTCAGTGCTGCGTCCAGCCGGTGTAGCTGTTCACGTTGTCCCGCGTGACCAGCTTCGGGGCCATCAGCATGAGCCGCTGCGCGGGCTCGTGCCCGTTCATGATCCCGTCGCCGATCTTAACCCCGAGTTCGCCCATGGTGAACGGGTCCTGCGAGGCGGAAGCCACGTTGGAGGACTGGCCTTTCAAGGCGGCGACGATGTCGGGAGCGCCGTCGACCGAGGTAATCATCACCCCCGTCCGATGCGACTGCTTGGCCGCCAGATCGGTGCCGATCGCCTGCGGATCGTTCACCGCGAAGATGCCGGCGACGTCGGGGAAGCGCACGAAATAGCCCTGGGCGACCGCGAGGCCGCCATCGCGCGACCCCTTGCCGTTCTGGGTGCTGTCGAGAACGGTGATCCCGGAATCCGTTGCCAGCGCTTCCTTGCATCCCTTGACGCGGTCGATGACGGCGGACACCTGCTCGCCGTTCTCGATAATGACGTTGCCCTTGCGGTTGATCTTGTCAGCAAGGTAGGCGCAGGAGATCCGGCCTGCCGCGACGTTGTCGGTTTCCACCACCGCATTGGCGCCCGACGCGTTCACGTCGACCCCGACCACGGTGATGCCGGCCGCCTGCGCCCGCTTGATCGCCGGCAGGATCGCGTTCTGGTCGATCGCGGTGACGAGGATGAGGTCCACCCCGGCGGCGATGAAGTTGTCCATCTGCGTCAGCTGCTTGTTGAGGTCGTATTCCGCCGAGCCGACCGTCACGCGCACCTTCGGGTTGAAGGTGCGCGCCTCGGTCGTCGCTCCCTTGGCCAGCGCCACGTAGTACGGGTTGCCGAGCGATCCGACCGAGATGCCCATGGCGTCCAGCGGCCTGGCGGACGCCGAGGCGCCAATCAGGCTCGCGCAGAAACAGATGAGGCTCCCGCGCCCGAAACCCTTGTTCATGTCAGCTCATCCTGTGCCTGTCCGGGGTGTCAGAAGGTGATCTGCAGCTTGATGTCCGCCGGCTGGGCGCTCGCGGCGCGCTCGAACGCTTCCACGCCGTCGTCGAAGTGGAACGTCTGGCTGACCAGCGGCTTGAGGTCGACCTTGCCCGACGATATCATCGCCAGGGCGCGCGGGAACACGTTGGCGTAGCGGAACACGAACTCGACCCGCAGCTCCTTGTTCATCGCCACGCCGTGGTCCAGCGACGCCGCCGCCGTCGCGATGCCGACGATGACGAGCACGCCGCCGGGGGCCGCGTAGTCGGCGAGGGCGGCGATCGCCAATGGGCTTCCGCTGGCCTCGAACACGATGTCGGCACCCCAGCCGCCGGTGGCCTCAGCGATGATCGCGGCGGGATCGGCCTCGCGCACGTTGATCGGGGTGATGCCTGGG